>DATNMV010000193.1:0-4287 GCA_035602175.1 Allostellaceae bacterium | reverse complement strand
GTGAAAACCGGATCGGGCGACTGGGCGTCGTGCCACAATCCTTGCGCCTTGGCATAGGCCTCGACCAGCTTGATCTGCTGTTCGTCGCGGCCCGAGAGCCGGAGATATCTCAGCGTTTCGGCATCGATGGGGAAGAAACCGCAGGTGGCGCCGTATTCCGGCGCCATGTTGCCGATGGTGGCGCGGTCGGCCAGCGCCAGCGAGGAAATCCCCGGCCCGTAGAATTCGACGAAACGCCCCACCACCCCTTTCTTGCGCAGCATCTGGGTCACGGTCAGCACCAGGTCGGTGGCGGTCGCGCCTTCGCGCAGGTTTCCATGCACGCGGAAACCCACCACCTCGGGCAGCAGCATGGAGATCGGCTGGCCGAGCATCGCCGCCTCGGCTTCGATGCCGCCGACGCCCCAGCCCAGGACCGAAAGCCCGTTGATCATGGTGGTGTGGCTGTCGGTGCCGACCAGCGTGTCGGGATAGGCAACGGTCTTGCCGTTTTCTTCGGTGGTCCACACCACCCGCGCCAGGTATTCGAGATTGACCTGGTGGCAGATGCCGGTACCGGGCGGCACGACGCGGAAATTGTCGAAGGCGCGGCTGCCCCAGCGCAGGAAGGCGTAACGCTCGCCGTTGCGCTCGAACTCGACCTTGACGTTCTGACGGAAGGAATCCGGCGTGCCGAAGCTGTCGACCATGACCGAATGGTCGATCACCAAATCGACCGGCGAGAGCGGATTGATGCGCTCGGGATCGCCACCGAGGCGCGACATCGCCTCGCGCATCGCCGCCAGATCGACCACCGCCGGCACGCCGGTTAGATCCTGCATCAGCACCCGGGCGGGGCGGAAGGCGATCTCGCGCTGCGAAGTCTTGTCCTTGAGCCAGGCGGCCACCGCCTTGATGTCGTCGACCGTGACGGTGCGCCCGTTTTCGAGTCGTATCAGGTTTTCGAGCAGCACTTTGAGGGAGAAGGGCAGACGGGAGATGTCGCCCAGGCCGGCCGCCTTGGAGGCCGCCTCGAGGCTGAAATAATCGTAACTCTTGCCGCCGACATCCAGGCTGCGGCGCGCCTTGAGCGAATCTTGGCCGGTAACGGACACGGATGAGTCTCCCTGTTTTTGGGCGCTGGTGGCGGCGCCGGGCGGTCAATACTTGCTGCTACCCCTTCCCGCATCGCAGATCAAGCCGGGGACAGCCTATCCCGGCTGCGTGACAAGGCCGCATCCGGCCGGTTGGTGCCGACGGCGTCGATTCGCGCATCGCTCGGAGGCGCGATTCGGTTCGGTCCGAATCGGCCCGCCAAGCGGGTTTCCCGGCTCGCCGGCACGGCAAAATATCACGCTTTCGCCACAATCCCTTCCCATTGGAGACGCATTCCGGGACTTTGATGGTACCCGGTGAGAGACATTAGGCTTTTGGCTTGTCTCCATCTCCATGAAGCGGTCGCCCCCCGACCGCTCCTATCGACGGCCTCGGTTTTCCCCCACCGAGGCCGTCTCTTTTTGTCCGCTTGATGCGGCGGCCCGTGGCAATATCGCAGCATATGCGCCGCGGCCTTCCCCCGAATTTCTTTTCCGGCCAGGACCTTGCCAGCCGGCGCGGCGGAAGGCTGGTGTTCCGGGGATTGAGTTTCAGCCTGGCGCGCGGCGGCGCGTTGCTGCTCGCCGGTCCCAACGGCAGCGGCAAGACCAGCCTCTTGCGCATGCTGGCCGGGCTGACGCCGCCGGAAGACGGCCAAATTCTCTGGCGTGGATCGCCCATCTCCCTCGACCCGGCGGCGCATCGCGCCCGCCTGCATTTCATCGGCCATCAGGACGCGTTGAAACCGGCGCTGACCGCGCGCGAGAATCTCGCCTTCTGGGCGGAGATGCGGGGCGGCACGCGGCGCGGCGCCGATGCCGCGCTCAAGTCTTTCCGCTTGGACGCGCGCGCCGATTGGCCATGCCGCTATCTCTCCGCCGGTGAAAAGCGGCGCCTGGCGCTGGCGCGTCTCATCGCATCGAAGGCATGGCTCTGGCTGCTCGACGAGCCCGCCACCGGGCTCGACGCGCAGGCGCTGCAAAATCTGCGCGCCGCGATATCCGCGCATCGCCGCCAAGGCGGCTGCATCGTAGCCGCCACCCATGCGCCGCTGATCCTGGCCGAGGCGGCGGTTTTGTCGCTCGCCGATTTCGCACCGCGGAGAGCGGCATGAACGTCTTCGCCGCGCTGGTCGGGCGCGATCTCAAGCTGGCATTCCGCCAAGGCGGCGATTGGGCCAACGTCGCCGCGTTTTTCGCGCTCGCCGTGATCTTGTTCCCGTTCGGCGTCGGGCCCGAGCCCGAATTGCTCGCGCGCATTTCCGCCGGCGTGTTGTGGGTGGCGGCGCTGCTGGCCGCGCTGTTGTCGCTCGAGCGCCTGTTCCAATCCGATTGGGAAGACGGCAGCCTGGAGGCGCTGGTGCTGATGCCGTTGCCGCTCGAGCTCCAGGCGCTGGCGAAATGCCTGGCGCATTGGCTGGCGACCGGGTTGCCCTTGACCGTGATCGCGCCGCTGCTGGCGCTGGTGCTGCACTTCGACGCGGCCGGGATGGGCGCGCTGGTGCTGGCCATGCTGCTCGGCACGCCGGTGTTGAGTCTGATCGGCGCGGTCGGGGCCGCCTTGACCTTGGGCGCGCGGCGCGGCGGCGTGCTGCTGTCGCTGCTGGTGCTGCCGCTCTATATCCCGGTGCTGATCTTCGGCGTCGCGGCTTCCGAGGCCGCATCGATGGGCTTCGCCGCTCGGCCCCATCTGCTGCTGCTGGCGGCGCTGCTGCTGACGGCGCTGGCGCTGGCGCCCTGGGCGGCGGCGGCGGCGCTGCGCCAAGCGATGGAATGATCCATGGCTCCAGCCGATCTCATGCGATAGAACCACCGCCATGCCGCGCCTCGCCAATCCGAGTCAATTCATGAAACTGTCGGCCGCACTGATGCCGTGGTGCGCGGCGGCGGCGGCGTTGTTCCTCGGCGCCGGCCTCTATATGGCGCTGTTCGTAGCGCCGCCCGATTACCAGCAGGGCGAGTCGGTGCGCATCATATACGTGCATGTGCCCGCCGCCTGGCTGGCGAGCCTGGCCTATGCGTTGATGGCGGGCGCGAGCGCCGTGGGATTGATCTGGCGCCATCCCCTGGCGCATGTCGCCGCCGAAGCCGCGGCACCCCTTGGCGCCGGGTTTACCTTCATCTGCCTGGTCAGCGGCTCGCTGTGGGGCGAGCCGATGTGGGGCACCTGGTGGGTGTGGGACGCGCGGCTCACTTCGGTGCTGGTGCTGTTTTTCCTCTACCTCGGGTTCATCGCGCTCGAACACGCCTTCGACGACCGGTCGCGCGGCACCCGCGCGGCGGCGATCCTGGCAGTGGTCGGCGTGGTCAATCTGCCGATCATCAAATTCTCGGTTGATTGGTGGAACACGCTGCACCAGAAGGAAAGCGTGTTCCGCCTGGATGGGCCGACCATCGCGCCCTCGCTGCTCTGGCCGCTGCTGGTAATGGCGGTGGGGTTCCTGTTTTTCTTCCTGAGCCTGCTGCTGCTGCGCATGCGCGCGGCGCTGCTGGAAGCCCGGCTGCGCGCGTTGATATTCGGTAATCCGTGATGGCGGCGTTCTTCGCCATGGGCGGCTATGCCCGCTTCGTCTGGCCGGCCTATGCCGTGGCCGCGTTGGTGCTGCTGGGATTGCTGTTCTGGAGTCTCGCGCGCTACCGGCGCATAAAGATTCAACTTGCCGCGCAGGAGGCGAAGAGCCCCCGGCGGCGCAAACAGGCTTCGCGCAACCCATGATGACGCGCAAGCGCAAGCGGCTGATCTTCGTGCTGGCGGGCCTCGCGCTGCTGGGCGGCGCAAGCTGGCTCACCCTGTCGGCGCTCAAGGACAATCTGGTGTTCTTCTACAGCCCGTCCGATCTTTACGCCAAAGGCGTGGAAGCGGGCCGTCTCTTGCGCATCGGCGGGCTGGTGGAAACCGGCAGCGTCAAGCGCGAGGCCGACGGCAAGACCATCGATTTCAGCGTCACCGACGGCCGGAAATCGGTGCCGGTAACCTATGGCGGCGACCTGCCCGATCTTTTCCGCGAGGGCCAGGGCGTGGTGGTCGAAGGCCGCTTGCAGGCCAACGGCGATTTCCGCGCCTCGAACGTGCTCGCCAAGCACGACGAGCGCTACATGCCGCCCGAGGTGGTGGACGCGCTCAAGCGCGCCGGCCGCTGGCAGGAAGGCACCGCGACGCCCGCGCCGGCGATGCCGCCGGTCAAGACCCCATGATCATCGAACTCGGCCATTT
>DATNMV010000192.1:0-2590 GCA_035602175.1 Allostellaceae bacterium | reverse complement strand
CGCATGCTCCATCTTCATGGCCTCGAGCACCAGCAGGATTTGGCCGCGTTTCACTTTGTCGCCGCGCTCGACCAGCAAGGCCCCGATCTTGCCCGGCATGGGCGCTGTAAGTCGTCCCGGAGCTACGCGCTCGCCCGCCGCCTTGGTTTTCGGATCGGCGAGACCGA
The DNA here is from genome assembly GCA_035602175.1 of Allostellaceae bacterium. Taxonomy (GTDB): domain Bacteria; phylum Pseudomonadota; class Alphaproteobacteria; order ATCC43930; family CGMCC-115725; genus REEB95. The sequence continues at coordinate 2,423 of DATNMV010000192.1, read as the reverse complement.
GGCGCCAGCTGCCTTCGGCCAGCGCCACCGTGGCCTCGTTGCCCCGCCACAGCACCGATGCCTCGACATGCTTGCGGCCGAGGGTGAAGGCGAGATCGCCTCCGGGCATGGACCAGGCCAGCGCCTCGGCGCTGCTTCTGCCGAAATGCAGGCGAAGACCCCGCGCACCGAAGCCGATGCGAACGGGACGCGGCTTGCCGTTGTCGTCGAAACGCAGCTCGAAACTTCCCTCGCCCGCGAGCTGCCAGCCATCGTGCAGGCGCCAGGGCGAATACCGGTCGCCCCCGGCTCCGCCGGGCACGGCAAGAATGCGCGACAGGCTGGCTGCCGCCAGCGCCGCCTCGGACGCGGGGACGGATTCAGGCAGCAGCGCGCGCCGATGCCGCTCGATGAAGCCGGTATCGGCCGGACCGGCGGCGAAGGCCCGGCTATTCACGACGCGCAGCAGGAAATCACGGTTGGTGGCAAGCCCCAGTACCCTTGTCTCGGCCAGCGCCTCGCCGAGCCGCGCGAGTGCCATAGCGCGGGTTTTGCCCCATGAGGCGAGCTTGGCGATCATCGGATCGTAGAACTCGGTGACGCGATCGCCCTGCCGCACCCCTGTCTCGATCCGCAAATCGCCCGTCTTTTGGGGCAATCGCAGTCGGGCCAAGGTTCCGGGCGACGGAATGAACCCTCGCGCCGGATCCTCGGCATAGAGGCGTGCCTCGATGGCATGGCCCTTGAGCGCGATGCGATCCTGGCGCAAAGGCAGCTTTTCGCCCCAGGCCACGCGGAGCTGCCATTCGACCAGATCGAGACCGGTGACCAGTTCTGTCACCGGATGCTCAACCTGGAGCCGGGTGTTCATTTCGATAAAATAAAACTTTCCCTCGTCCAGCATGAACTCGACCGTGCCGGCGCCGGCATAATCGACCGCGCGCGTCGCCTTGACCGCGGCGGCATGAATCGCGCGGCGCAGCGAAGGCGAGAGATCGGGTGCCGGCGCCTCTTCGATCACCTTCTGGTGGCGGCGCTGCAACGAGCAGTCGCGGGTGAAGAGATGGACCACATTGCCGTGCTTGTCGGCGAAAATCTGGACTTCGACGTGGCGCGGCCGATTCAAGTACAGCTCCAGGATCAGCCGGCCGTCGCCGAAGGCGGCCTCCGCCTCGCGTTGCGCGCCGGCGATGGCATCGCGCAATTCCCGCTCCTGCTTGACGATGCGCATGCCGCGCCCGCCGCCGCCCGAAGCCGCCTTGATCAGCAGCGGAAAGCCCAGCATCCGCGCCGCCTTGCGTAGCGCCTTGCCCTGTTTCTCGCCGTGATACCCCGGCACCACCGGCACCCCGGCCCGTTCCATCATCGCCTTGGCGGCGGCCTTGTCGCCCATGGCGCGAATCGCCGCTTCGGACGGCCCGATGAAGGCGATGCCGGATTGCGCACAGGCGCGCGCGAAATCGGCATTCTCGGACAGGAAGCCGTAGCCGGGATGGATCGCCTGAGCGCCGCTTTGCCGGCACGCGGCGGTGATCCGGGCGATATCGAGATAGCTTTCGGCCGAAGGAGCCGGGCCGATGTTCACGGCCTCGTCGGCCATCGCCACGTGAAGCGCATTCTCGTCCGCCTCGGAATAGACCGCGACCGTGGATATCCCGAGCCGTCGCGCGGTGCGGATGACGCGACAGGCGATCTCGCCGCGATTGGCGATGAGGATTTTCTTGAACATCGCGCGCGCTACCCGTCAGTGTCTGAAGGACGGCTTGCGCTTTTCGAGGAAGGCCGCGAGGCCCTCGCGCCCTTCCGCCGAGGCGCGCGCTTCGGCAATCGCCCGCGCGGTATGGCCCATGAGCGCGGAAGTCACGGGCCGGCCCGCCACTTCGGCGACCATGCGCTTGGCCCTGGCTTGGGAAAGCGGTCCGCCATCGAGCAACGAAGAGACGATCACCTCGACTTCTTCGTCGAGCACGCTCAAAGGCGCAACTTGATGAACCAGACCCAGGCGCATCGCTTCTGCAGCGGAGAAGCTCTCACCGGTAAGACAATAGCGCCGCGCCGCACGCGGACCGATGGCCGCGACCAGGTAAGGCGCGATGGTCGCCGGCACCAGGCCGATCCGCACCTCCGAGACAGCGAAAACGGCCTCTGCGGCCGCCACCGCGATGTCGCAGCAGCTAACCAGCCCGACGCCACCGGCAAAGGCCGCGCCGTTGACCCGCGCCACCACGGGCTTCGGCATCTCGTTGAGAGTGCGCAGCATCTCGGCCAGACCCATGGCGTCGGCGACATTCCGCGTCTCGTCATAACCGGCCATGCGCTTCATCCAGTTGATGTCGCCGCCGGCCGAGAAAGCCTTGCCCGCCCCGGTCAGCACCACGACGCGCACGCTGCCGTCCGCGCCGAGAGTCCGGAAAGCCCCGGCCAACTCCGCGATCAGCGCGTCG
>DATNMV010000191.1:0-4229 GCA_035602175.1 Allostellaceae bacterium | reverse complement strand
GCCGGCCCGGGCGGCATCCATCCTGGCGGGTTTGGGCTTTTCGGCGGCCGAGCAGCTCCGCCCTTGCGCCGAGTTCTCCGGCGGCTGGCGCATGCGCGTGGCGCTGGCGGGGGTGCTGTTCCAGGCGCCCGACCTTCTCCTGCTCGACGAGCCCACCAACTACCTCGATCTCGAAGGACTGCTGTGGCTCGAGGAATTCCTGCTCAATTACCGCGGCACTACCCTGATCGTCAGCCACGACCGCGATCTCCTCAACAAGGCGGCGGAGTTCATCCTGCATCTCGAGCGCGGCAAGCTCACGCTCTATACCGGCGGCTACGACACCTTCGTCGAGACCCGCGCGGCCAGGCGCGCGCTCGACGCGGCCTTCGCCAAGAAGCAAGAGGCGGCGCGGGCGCACATGCAGGTCTTCATTGACCGCTTCCGCGCCAAGGCCTCGAAGGCGCGCCAGGCGCAAAGCCGCATCAAGATGCTGGCGAAGATGCAGATCGTATCGGTGCCCTTGGACGAACACGTCACGCCCATCCGCATCCCCGAGCCCAACCCCGCCAACCCGCCGCTCATCACCATGGACGGCGCCTCGGTCGGCTACGAGGCGGGCAGGCCGGTGCTGTCGCATCTCTCGCTGCGCTTCGACCCCGACGACCGCATCGCGCTCCTGGGCAAGAACGGCAACGGCAAATCCACCTTCGCCAAGCTCTTGGCGGCGAAGCTCGAGCCGATGGGCGGCACCGTCACCCGTGCGCGCAAGCTGGTGCCGGGATATTTCGCGCAGCACCAGCTCGAGGAATTGGACGGCGATCTCACGCCCATCGAAACCCTCGCCGCATTGCGCCCCAAGCTGCCGATGGAGAAATTGCGCACCCAGCTCGGCGGCTTCGGTTTCTCCGCCGAGAAGGCCAAGACCAAGGTCGCCAATCTTTCCGGCGGTGAGCGCGCGCGGCTGATGCTGGCGCTGGCGACGCTCGACCGGCCCAACCTGCTCATCCTCGACGAGCCGACCAACCATCTCGACATCGACGCGCGCAACGAGCTGTTGAACGCGCTCAACGATTTCGAGGGCGCGGTGGTGCTGGTGAGCCACGACCGAAGGCTGCTGGACGCGACGGCGAACCGGCTGATGCTGGTGTCGGGCGGACGGGTCGAGCCCTTCGACGGCGATCTCGACGACTACCAGCGCTTTTTGCTGGCGGCCGGCGCCGCGCCGGCCCAACGCGCGGCCGTGAAGCCGAAGGCCGAAACGCGCGGCGGCGACGGCCGGCGGCGCAATCTCAAGCCCCTGAAGCAGCGCGCCGACAAGGCCGAACGCGACGTCGCCGCGCTGAGCGAGGAGATCAAGACCCTCGACGCGGCCTTGGCCGCGCCCGATCTTTTCCGGCGCGACCCAGCCAAGGCGGCCGAGCTCGCCCGGCAACGCGCCGCCGCCGCCCATGCGCTCGACCTGGCCGAATCGGCGTGGCTTGCGGCCAATGACGAATACGAAAGCGCGGCGGCGGATTGAGGCGGCGAAGCACAGGCAACGCGTCACGTAGCACCTGACGTGCGAAGCAAAGAAGGATGAAGATCGCGCCGCTATGCGGCTTTCCGCCCATCGGCAATGCGTTAACTTTGCACCATGGAATTGCCTTATTCCCGCGATAGATTTAAGCCGCATAAAATCCCGAAACCCCGAAATGAGGCCGTCATGATCCGCAGATTTGCGTTATCCGCTTTGTTCCTGGCTGTGATCGCCGGCACGCCCTTCGTGGCGCCCGTCAGCGCTGTCGCCCAGCAAGGCCAAGACCAGCAGAACCTGGTCGACAAGGCCGCCTCCGTGGTGGCGCCGATGCGCAGCGACCCGAATTTCACCTATTCCGGCAGTCTGCTCGCCCGCGCCAAGGCGCTGATGATCGTGCCCGAATTGTCCAAGGGCGGCTTGATCGTGGGCGGCCAGGGCGGCGCCGCGGTGCTGGTGGTGAAACGGCCCGACGGAAGCTGGAGCGACCCCGCCTTCTATTCGATCGGCGGCGGCACGCTGGGCTTGCAGGCGGGATTTCAGCAGTCGCAAACCGTCTTCTTCATCATGACCGACCGCGCGCTCGACCAATGGATACGCAATCAGGTCAAGTTCGGCGGCCAGGACGGCGTGGGCGTCTTCGTGGTCGGCCAGGAGAACAAGCAGAACTCGCTTACGGCGGAATCCGCCGACGTGGTGGCCTGGGTGCATGCCACCGGCGCCTATGGCGGGATCAACATCGAAGGCACCTCGATCTCCTTCGATGACGGCGCCACGACGAAATACTATGGTCAGCCGCTGACGCCCGACCAGGTCTTCAGCGGAGCCGGACACCATCCCGGCGCCGGCCGGCTTAGGAACGCGCTCACCGGCAAGTGACGCGGACCTAACCCGGAGCAGAAGGAATAGTCATGGCCGACGAGCACGTCACCGCGCATATCGAAACTCTCGCGCGCGAGGAACACGCGCTGTTCGAGAAGGAAGCGGCCGGCAAGGCGACCGACGCCGACCGCGCGCGGCTGCGCCAGGTCGAGACCCTGCTCGACCAGTGCTGGGATTTGTTACGCCAGCGGCGCGCCAAGCGCGAATTCGGCCAGAAACCGGGCGATGCGCGGGCGCGCGACCCGAAGACGATCAAGAACTACCTCGGCTGAGCCGCGCCGGCGTGGCACTTGACGTGCGAACCCAAGCCGCGGGATAGCTGCGAGATCTAGCGCAGCGAAAGGGCCGCCCTTTTGAGCGACGACTCGCCGCAGAAGAAATCTCCCAGTTACCGGCTGCCGGCGACGGACACCGATTTCCTGATGCGCGACGAGCTGCGCGCCATCCGCTTCGCGCTTGAATACGCCAAGGCCGAATTGCTGTTGCGCGACTGGGGTATCCGTTCGACCATCATCGTCTTCGGCGGCGCGCGCATACCCTCGCCCGAGCGGGTCGAAGCGGCGCGCGCCGCAAAAAGCCAGGACCTGGCGCGGCTCGAGCGCCAGGTGGTTTATTACAATGCGGCGCGGGAATTCGCCCGCATCGCCTCGGAGCGCGGCGGGGCGTTGTCGCCGCACGACCGCAAGCGCGACAACGTGATCGCCACCGGCGGCGGGTCGGGCATCATGGAAGCGGCCAACCGCGGCGCGTTCGAGGCGGGCGCGCCTTCGATCGGATTCAACATCGCGTTGCCGCACGAGCAGGAGCCCAACCGCTATTCGACGCCGGAGCTGACCTTCCAGTTCCATTATTTCGCCATGCGCAAGATGCACTTCGCCATGCGCGCCAACGCGCTGGTGGTGTTTCCCGGCGGTTTCGGCACTCTGGATGAACTGTTCGAGATGCTGACCCTGGTACAGACGCGCAAGGCGCCCGTGGTGCCGGTGGTGCTGTTCGGCGAGGATTATTGGCGGCGCGTGATCGATTTCCAGGCGCTGGTCGAGGAGGGCATGGCCGATCAAGCCGACCTGGAATTGTTCGAATTCGCCGACGATGCCGAGCATGCCTGGCGGATCCTGCAAAGCCGGGGTCTCGACGCGCATACGCAGCCCGATAAATAATAAATAAGATGGATCTCGCAGTCGGAAGCTACGGCTGGGCGATGTGGAACGGGCGGCGGCTCCAATGCGCGCTCGGCCGCGGCGGCGTCAAATCGGACAAGCGCGAGGGCGACGGCGCCTCGCCTTCCGGATCCTTTTTCATGCGTAGCGTGCTTTACCGCCCCGACCGCGAGGCGCGCCCCGTAACCAAGCTTTCCGCGCGCGCGCTCGCGCCGGCGGATGGCTGGTGCGACGATCCGGCCGATCCCGCCTATAACCGCGCCGTCCTTCTGCCGTACCAGGCGCGCGCCGAAAAACTCTGGCGCGCGGACCGGCTTTACGACCTGGTGGTGCCGCTGGGCTATAACGATGACCCGGTTCAACCCGGACGCGGCAGCGCGATCTTCCTGCACCTCGCCAGGGACGATTACGGCCCGACCGAGGGCTGCATCGCGCTCAAGCGCGCGGATCTGCTGGCGGTGCTGGCGGAGGCCGATGCGGCCAGCCGCGTGACGATCGCCCTTTAGGCCGGGCGGGGGCCGAAGATCGCCGTGCCGACGCGAATATATGTGGCGCCCTGGGATATCGCGATCTCGAAATCGGCGCTCATGCCCATGCTGAGTTCCTTCAAGCCGTTGCGCGCGGCGATCGCGGCCAGCAGGGAAAAATGCGGCGCCGGGTTTTCATGAACCGGCGGAACGCACATCAGGCCC
>DATNMV010000190.1:0-2626 GCA_035602175.1 Allostellaceae bacterium | reverse complement strand
GATCCGGCGCCGTACAAGCCGAAATTCGTCCTGCCGGCGCAAAGTTGCGATGCGCATTGCCACGTCTTCGGTCCGGCCCGGGTCTTTCCCTATGCGCCGGAGCGCAGCTACACGCCCCCTGACGCACCCAAGGAGACGCTGATGGCGCTGCACCGGTTTCTGGGTGTCGCCCGCGCGGTGATCGTCCAGGCGAGCTGCCACGGCTCCGATAATAGCACGACGCTGGACGCGATAGCCGCCAGCGGCGGGAACTACCGCGGCATCGCCATCGTCGACGAGAGCGCGGACGATCGGGAATTCCGCAAGCTCGACCAAGGCGGCATACGCGGCGTGCGGTTCAATTTCGTGCAACATCTGGGCGGCAGGCCCGATCAAAACTTCTTCCAGCGCACGGTTTCGCGCATCAAGGAGCTGGGCTGGCATTTGGTGCTTCATCTGGACGCGGCCGACATCGTCGAGCTGAGCCCGATGATCAAGAAACTGCCCCTGCCCTTCGTCATCGACCATATGGGACGGGTCAAGGCCGGCGCCGGCCTCGACCAACCGCCCTTCAAGGCGCTGCTGGAATTGCAGAAGCTCGAAACCTGCTGGGTCAAGGTGTGCGGATCGGAGCGCGTCTCCACGGCAGGCCCGCCTTTCTCCGACGCCATCCCTTTCGCCCAGGCTATCGTCAAGGCCGCGCCCGACCGCGTGCTATGGGGCACCGACTGGCCCCATCCCAACATCGCCAAGCACATGCCGAATGACGGCGATCTGGTCGATCTGGTGCCGTTGATCGCACCCGATGTCACCCGCCGCCGCAAGCTTCTGGTCGATAATCCGGCGCGGCTTTACGGCTTTGCCACATGAGTACCCGCGAAGCTATCGCCAGAAAAACCCGCCCTGAGCCGGCCCGTGCCCAACCCGAAGGCGCGCATGACAAACTGCTCGCCGCCGCGGAGGGGCTGTTCGCGGCCCATGGCTATAACGGCGTCTCGGTGCGGGAATTGGCCGCCGCCGCCGGTGTTAATTCGGCATTGGTCGCCTATCATTTCGGCAGCAAGGAAGGCTTGCTGTCCGAGGTCTATCGCCGCCATTGCGAGAAGATGAACGGCGAACGCCAGCGGCTTTTGGCCGAGGCGCAGGTCAAGTCGCGGCCGGCCAAGCTGGAAGCCGTGCTCGAAGCCTTCATCCGCCCCGCGCTGGAAGTGGCGGGCGGCGCTGAAGGCGAAAGCTTCACCCGGCTGCGCGCCGTGCTGTCGGGCGAGAATTCGGATCTGCTCGACAGACTGGTGGCGGAGAATTTCGACCGCTCCAGCGCGCTGTTCATCGACGCGCTGTGCGAATGTCTGCCGAACTTGCCGCGCGAACAGGCCTATTGGCGCTTCCATTTCCTGCTCGGCACGATTTACTACACGGCCGCCGGACCGCACCGTATCCGCGCGCTCAGCCACGGCCGCTGCGATCCGTCGGATGCCGAGGCGGCGATGCGCGCGCTTATCCCTTTCCTGGCCGCGGGGCTGAAGGCGCCCCCGGCCAAGGCCTGAAATCGGGAGGATACTCATGGCAAACGAAAAAACCGCGCTGGTGGTGAGCGCCCATGTAGCGGATTTCGTCTGGCGCGCGGGCGGTGCGGTCGCGCTATACGCCAAGCGCGGCTATCGCGTGAAGGTCGTCTGCCTTGCCTTCGGCGAGCGCGGCGAAAGCGCCCGGCTGTGGCGCGAGCCGGGCATGACGCTGGAGAAGGTGAAGGCCGCGCGCCGCGCCGATGGCGAGAAGGCGGCGCAGATTCTGGGCGTTTCCGAGATCGAGTTTTATGATCTGGGCGATTATCCTTTGCGCGTACCCGACGCGGCGCTTTACCGCTTGGCCGAGGTCTACCGCGATTTGCAGCCCGAATTTGTCCTCACCCACTCGCTCGAGGATCCCTATAATTTCGACCATCCGCTGGCGTCGCATGTGGCGCAGGAGGCGCGTATCATCGCCCAGGCTCACGGCCACAAGCCCGGCGGCAAGGTGCTGGGCGCGCCGCAGGTGTTCCTGTTCGAGCCGCACCAGACCGAGCAATGCAACTGGAAGCCGCAGGTGATCTTGAACATCACCGAGGTGTGGGAGCTGAAGCGCAAGGCCTTCGAAGTGATGGCGGCGCAGGAGCACCTTTGGGAGTATTACACGCGGGTCGCGCTGCAACGCGGGATGCAGGGCGCGCGCAATTCCAACAAGAAGATGACCTATGGCGAGGCCTATCAGCGCATCTTCCCGCTGGTGACGGAGGAACTGCTATGAAAACCGTGGTGGTGAAGACCATATCGCGCACCTCGGGCAACGCGATCAACCAGCTGGCCGAGCTCGGCGTCGCGACCGTGCACGAGGCGATGGGGCGATTGGGGCTGATGAAGCCCTACATGCGGCCGATTTACGCGGGCGCGCGCATTGCCGGCAGCGCCGTCACCGTGCTGGCCCAACCGGGCGACAACTGGATGATCCATGTCGGCGCCGAGCAATGCCAGAAGGGCGACGTGATGGTGGTGGCGGTGACCGCCGACAACACCGACGGTATGTTCGGCGAGTTGCTGGGAACTTCGCTGAGCGCCCGCGGCGTGGCGGGATTGATCATTGACGCCGGGTGCCGCGACATCGGTCCGTT
>DATNMV010000189.1:0-10664 GCA_035602175.1 Allostellaceae bacterium | reverse complement strand
AGTTGGAGGCTCATGCCCTCGCCGATGCCGCCGAAGCCGGCGAGTTCGTCGTGGGCGAGAAGCTTCATGTTGAGGGCCTGGTCGGTCATGGCGTTCCCGCATTCGTTTTGTTTGTGGCGCGCCCTTGTTAGCGGTTCGGTCGCGAAGCCGCAAGCGCCTGTTTTCAGGTCGATTTTGGTTTACGGCGCGAATTCGGCAGGCTGCTTATTGGACGGCGAGGCGGTGCTCCGCTTCACGGATCAGCGACAAATCCACGTAAGCCGGCGACACGGCGACGCGCTGCGGCACGACGCCCAGGGCCACCATTTCGTCGATCTCGCGCTGCACCGCCGCGACATCGGGCCTGCCGTTCGGATCGCGGTAGATGTCCGCCTTGGTGAAGATGAAGTTCAGATTCTCGCGCGGCTGTTTGGTCACGGCCTCGGCGATCGCGACCGCCTCGTCGTGGTGGGCGGGATCGAGGAACCAGCGCACCGCGCGCAGGTGATCCTCGAAGAAATCGACCAGCGCCGGGCGGTGCGCCTTGATGAAATCGGCCTCGATCGCCCACAACACGGTCTGCGCCGGGCCGACGGCGTCCATCTGGGTGAACAAGACCCGGTATTTGCCGCTCTCGACCAGCGGCCGGTTGAACTCCGGCATGACCGGGATGAGGTCGACCTTGTCCTCGTCGATCATCGCCGGCATGTTGGAAAAATTGGTCTGCACGGTGGTGAAGTCGCCGTCCTGCATGCCATGGCGGTGCAGCATGACGCGCATCGCCGCGTCGTTCGACGAGCCGACCGCGTTCGACGCCACGCGCTTGCCCTTCAGATCCTCGATGGTCTTGATCGGCCCGTCGGGCCGCACGACATAGGGCACGCTGAAATGGCCGTCGGTGCCGTCCTGCAGGCAATCGGCGACGATGCGCAGATCGAGATGCGCGTTGACGACGGCGAGCGCCAGCGCCGAGGGCGAAAAGGCGGCGATCTCGAGCTGGCCCGCCGCCATGGCCTGGATCTGCGGCGAGCTGCCGGCGAAGCGCAGGCCCTCGGCGGTGTAGCTCTTGCCGAAATGCCGGAACAGCTCGGGATGGCGCTGCTGCAGCTCGTCGACCAGGGGCTGGATGTGACTCGGCGTCGTCGCCCAGCCGACATGTATGGCAACCGGCTCGGCCGCGGCCGCGCCCGCGGCGAAAGCCGCGATGCAAACCGGCGCCGCGGCGTATCGCCCGAGTTTCATCGCAATCCCGCTATTTGCCGTCGATGCGGAGCTTGGCTTCCTTGACCAGCGACAGGTCGACGTAGTCGGGCGAAAGTTTCACCGCCTGCGGTAGGAGGCCGAGCTTCGCCGATTCGTCGATCTCGCGCTGCGCCGCGGCGACATCGGGGACGCAATCGGGCGAGCGGTAGAAATCCTCGTCGGTGAAGGCGTAGGCGAGATCCTCGGGCTTCTGCTTGGTGACGTCGACGGCGATGGCGAGCGCCTCGTCGCGGTTCTTCCGGTCCAGGAACCAGCGCACGCCGCGGATATGGTCCTCGAAGAAATCGATCAGCGCCGGTCGGTGCGCCTTGATGAAATCGGCGCGCATCACCCAGGCGATGGTCTGCGCCGGACCGCGCGCCTGGCCGGCGGTATAAATCGTGCGGTATTTTCCGGCCTCCGCGATCTGGTGAAGGTATTGCGGCATGGCGCCGATCATGTCGACCTTGTTCTCCTCCAGCATCGGCAGCATGTTGGCGAAGTTCACCTCGACCGTGGTGAAATCGCCGTCCTGGATGCCGTGCTTGCGCAACATGATGCGCATGGCGTTGTCGCTGGCCGAGCCGATGGCGTTGGTGGCGACGCGCTTGCCCTTGATGTCGTCGATGGTCTTGATCGGTCCGTCCTTGAGCACGACATAGGGCTCGTCGTAATGGCCCGGGCGGCCGTCCTGCTCGACGTCGGAAACGATGCGCACGTCGAGATGCGCGTTGTTGATGGCGAGCGCCAAGGAAGAAGGCGCGAAGGCCGCGATCTCGAGTTCGCCGACGGCCATGGCCGAAATTTGCGGTGTCGAGCCGCTGAAGCGGACCGCTTCGGCGGCATAGGTCTTGCCCTGATGCGGCATCACCTCGGGGTGCTTCTGCGCCAGCTCGTCCAGGAGCGGCGCCAGGTGCCCCGGCGCCTGCGCCCAGCCGATATGAATCTTGACCGGATCGTCGGCGCGCGCGGGCGATAGCGCGCACACAAACGCCAGCAGCGCGGCCGCCACGGCTCCATTCATGGTACGGAACATCAACCCCTCCCCACCGGATTTTCTTCTATGCCCCGTGCCAGACGCGCGGGCCTTGCCGCGATCTTATCAGAGGGGTTAGCTTTGCAAACGCCAAATTTCCCGCCGGACTTTTATCGAGGTGCGCCTAATGCCGCGACCCGCGGATGTCACGCCGGTTCCAGCATCCCTGATCACCGGCTTTCTCGGCAGCGGCAAGACCACGCTGTTGAACGCGCTACTGTCCCATCCCGGGATGAAAGAGACCGCGGTCATCGTCAACGAATTCGGCGAGATCGGTCTCGATCATCTGCTGATCGAAAGCGCGTTCGAGGACGCGGTGTTGCTCAAAAGCGGCTGCATCTGCTGCACCGTGCGCGGCGACCTGGTCGACACCATCGAGACGCTCGATGCGCGCATGCGGCGCGGCGAAATCCCGCGCTTCAAGCGCATCGCCATCGAGACCACCGGCTTGGCCGATCCCGCGCCGATCCTGGCGACGCTGATGGAGGATGCGCGGCTCAAATCCCTGGTTGCGCTCGATCGCGTCGTCGCGACCGTCGATGCGGCAAACGCGCTTTCGCAACTCGACGCGCATTATGAATCGGCGAAGCAGGCGGCGCTGGCCGACTATCTGGTTCTCACCAAGACCGATCTGGTCTCGCGCGAGACGCGCGCCGCGGTCGAGGCGCGGCTCAAGGCGTTCAATCCCTGGGCGCCGGTGCTGATCGCGGTCGATGGACGGATCGCGCCGGAGGCGTTGTTCGGCGCGGCGCCCGAATCCGCGTCCCGCGACGTGCGGCTGGCGGCGGCCGAACGCCTCGGCCATCACGACCACGGCCACGATGGGGGCGCGGCGCATTTGGCCCACGCGCACGGCATCGCCACTTTTACGCTCACCCATGACGCGCCGGTCGCATGGGACGATCTGCGCGCCTGGCTCGAATCGCTGGCCTCGCTCAAGGGTCCGGATCTGCTGCGCATGAAGGGCTTGATCAATGTCCGCGGCCGGGCCGGGCCGGTGGCGCTCAACGGCGTACAGCACGTGTTTCATCCGCCGCGGGAGCTCAAGGCGTGGCCCGATGCCGACCGGCGCACGCGAATCGTCTTTATCACCCGCAACATACCGCGCGATGCGGTGGCGCGCTCATTCGCCGCGGCGCTGCGAGCAGGTGTCACGAAATCGACATGAAACTGTCATGGCTCCGCAATCCGCGGGGGGCAGATTGCGAACGCGGCGCCGGGGCCTGACGTCCATGGCGCGTGGTTGCGTTCCATAAGATGAAACAGAGGAGAGACCATGCAGGGGCACATTCTTAAGCCGGGGCGCGTCCTGTCGCGCTTCGCGATCACCACGGTATTCGTGGCCGGTTTCGCCGCCAGCGCCGCGGCCACCGACATCAACGGCGCCGGCGCCACCTTCCCTTATCCGATCTACGCCAAATGGGCCGAGGCCTATAAGGCCGCGACCAATATCGGCCTCAACTATCAGTCGATCGGTTCGGGCGGCGGCATCAAGCAGATCGAAGCCAATACCGTCGATTTCGGCGCTTCGGACATGCCGCTGAAGCCCGACGATCTGCAACAGAACGGCCTGACCCAATTCCCCGCGATCATGGGCGGCGAAGTGCTGGTGGTGAATCTCCCGGGCATCAAGCCGGGCGAGATCAAGCTGACCGGCCAGGCCATCGCCGACATCTACCTCGGCAAGATCACCAAGTGGAACGATCCGGAACTGGTGAGGCTCAATCCCGGCGTGAAGCTGCCCAACCAGGACATCGCCGTGGTCCATCGCTCCGACGGTTCGGGCACGACCTTCATCTTCACCAACTATCTCTCCAAGGTCAGCCCGGAATGGAAGGACAAGGTGGGCGAGAACACCGCGGTCGAATGGCCGACCGGTCTCGGCGGCAAGGGCAACGAGGGCGTGGCCGCCTTGACCATGCAGACCGGCGGCGCCATCGGCTATGTCGAATACGCCTATGCGCTGCAGAACAATCTGACCTTCACCAAACTCATCAACAGTCAAGGCGGCGTGCTGATGCCGAGCGCCAAGACCTTCCAGGCCGCGGCCGCCAACGCCGATTGGGCCCATGCGCCGGGCTTCTACCTCATCCTGACCGATCAGCCGGGCATGGAAAGCTGGCCGATCACCGGGGCGTCTTTCATCCTGATGCACACGCAGCAGGACAAGCCCGACGTCGCCAAGCAGGTGTTGAGCTTCTACTCCTGGGCCTACAAGAACGGCGGGAAGATGGCGGAATCGCTCGACTACGTGCCGATGCCGCCGGCCGTGATCAAGACCATCCAGGCGAGCTGGATCCAGAACATCAAGGACGCCAGCGGCAAGCCGGTCTGGACCGGCCCCACCAGCTGAGACTTGGCGAACCAACACTAGCTCGAGACCAAAAAGCGGCGCTCCCGGTTCCCGGGGGCGCCGTTTCTTTTGGGCCAAAACCGGCTTCCGCCCTATCTCCGGCCGCCTTATGGTGGGCGGCTTCAACGGGGGAGGATGGAGAATGGCCGGTCAATCGGCGTCGGATGAACTGACGGCGCGTTTCCAGGCGCTGCACGAATTCGTCCGCGCGGCGCGCAACGCGCTTCCGACCAATTACTGGGATTATTTGACCGGCGGCGCCGAGACCGAGACCACGCTCAGGCGCAATCGCATGGCGCTCGACTCTCTCGCCTTCCGTCCGCGCGTGCTGCGCGACGTTTCGAAAATCGACACCACCGCGACTCTGTTCGGCAAGAAGACGCGGCTGCCGGTGGTGCTGGCCCCGGTCGGCTCGATCGAGAATCTCAATCCGGGCGGCACCGCGGCGGTGGCCAAGGCGGCTTCGGCCTTCGGCGTGCTGATGTTCGTGAGCTCAGTCGCCCAGCCCGGGCTCGAAGCCACCGCCGAGGCCGCGCCCGGTTCGCGCCGCGTCTATCAGCTCTATGTGCGCGGCGACGAGGCCTGGATCGACGATTACGGGCGCCGCGCGGCGGCGGCGGGTTACGAGGCGTTTTGCTTCACGGTCGACACCGCGATGTACGGGCGGCGCGAGCGCGACATCGCCAAGCGCTATGTCGTCAGCGGCCGCCGCCAGGTGGTGGCGGACATGGAACGATACCAGGCGGCTTTCGGCTGGGATCAGCTGCGGCGCTTCAAGGACAAGCACAAGCTGCCGATCATCCTCAAGGGCATCGCCACGGCCGAGGATGCCGAACTCGCCTGTCAACTGGGCGTGGCCTGCATTTACGTGTCCAACCACGGCGGACGCCAACTCGACCATGGGCGCGGCACCATCGAGGCGTTGCCCGAGGTGGCGGCGGCGGTGAAACGCCGCGTTCCGGTCATCGTCGATGGCGGCTTTTGCCGCGGCAGCGACATCATCAAGGCGCTGGCGCTGGGCGCCGACGCCGTCGGCATCGGCCGGCTTTATTGCTACGCCCTGGCGGCGGCAGGAGAAGCGGGGGTGGTGCGGTTGTTGGAACTGCTCGAGATCGAAATCCGCATGAGCCTCGGCCTCCTCGGCGCCGCGAACTATTCCCAGCTCGACCGCGCCATACTGTGTGCCGCCGCGCCGGTCAACGGCCCTCATGTCCTGAGCGCATTTCCGCTGCTCGATCTCTCTCACCCCGGCTATTGAGAAGACGCCGCGCGCGATCGCGCCCGGTCAGAACGGCACGCCGATCCGGACATGCTGCACCGCGCCGTGATCGTCGGCCGCTCCGTTGGCGGAGCCGTGGACGTCGCTGCAAGCGGCGAGCCACAGCAACGCCAGGGCCAAACCAACGGTCCTGGCCGTACGCTTAAGGCGGCTATGTTGTTCGTCTTGGGTCATCATCCCGGCTCTCGCGTCCGGAAATTCCGGGCAACGCGGTTATTCTAACA
Organism: Allostellaceae bacterium; assembly: GCA_035602175.1. Taxonomy (GTDB): domain Bacteria; phylum Pseudomonadota; class Alphaproteobacteria; order ATCC43930; family CGMCC-115725; genus REEB95. The sequence goes on along the minus strand of DATNMV010000189.1, from coordinate 4,551 downwards.
CCGGTCCGAAAAGCAGCTCAAGGATGCCGCGTTCGGCGCGGGCCTCAGCCGACGCCGCGCCAGGCCGCTTCCGGCTCGACGCTCTGTTCGCCTATCACCGCGGGCAGGGTGATGGTGATGGCGGTGCCGATGCCCGGCGCGCTCTTGATCTCGAAATGTCCGCCATGCAGCTCGATCAGGCTCTTCGACAGCGGCAATCCCAAGCCGGTGCCCTCATGCGTGCGCGTCATGGTGTTCGAGATCTGGCCGAAGGGCTCGAGCGCCCGGGGAATGTCCTTCTCGGCCATGCCGATGCCGGTATCGGTGACCGTGATCATGACCGCGCCTTCCCAGACGTTCGCCTCGATCGACACCTTGCCGCCGTTTGGCGTGAACTTGATGGCGTTGGAGAGCAGATTGAGCACCACCTGGCGCAGCCGGGTGAGGTCGGCGTGGACCGGCGGGATGTCCCGGCCGATCCGGCACGACAGCGTGATGTTCGCGGCCTTGGCCTGGGCTTCCATCAGCCGCACCGATTCCTCGATGATCGCGTCCAGTGGCGCGACCTCGAGATGCAGCTCGGTCTTGCCTGACTGCAATTTCGCGATATCCAGGATGTCGTTGATGATGGTGAGCAGATGCTCGCCGCTACGGCGGATCAGCGTGGCGTATTCGCGGTAGCGCGCGGGTTGCGGCCCGAAAATTCCCTGCTCCATGATCTGCGAGAAGCCGATGACCGCGTTCAAGGGCGTCCGGAGCTCGTGGCTCATGGTGGCGAGGAACGAACTCTTGGTCCGGTCGGCGCGCTCGGCCGCCTCGCGCGCCTGGCGCTCGGCCTGCTCGCTCTTGCGGAACGCATATTCCTGCTGCTTCATCTTGGTGATGTCGGTGTGGAAGCAGACGGTGCCGCCTTCCTTGGTTTTCCGCTCGCGCGTCAGCACCCAGCGCCCGCCCGTGAGTTGCTGCACGATTTCGCCGGTGGCGTCCTGATGCGCCTTAAGGCGGTTCTCGACGGTTTGCCGACTGATTTCGGGGCTCTGGGATTCGCCATAACCGCCGGAAGCGGCCATCGCATAGATCAGGGTCTCGAACCGCGTGCCGGAAACCAGCAGGGAGTGGATCTGGTCCGGGTAGAATTCGACGTATTGCTGGTTGCACAAAACCAACCGGTCGTCGGAATCGAACAGCGCCAAGGCTCCGGGAGCGGCCTCGATGGCGCTTTGCAGACGGTTCTCCGCGGTCGCCCGGGCACGGGCTTCCTCGGCGAGGATGCGGGCGAGCCACAGCGCGATCAGCGTCACCAGCGCCATCAGCGGCCCGTCGATGGCGATAAAATTGCGGAAACCCGGCGATGACAGAGCCGACGGGCTGGTCACGACCAATCGCAGCGGGAAGCCGGCGACGTCGCGGACGCTGACGACGTCATCCGATTTGCCGCTGAGGAAATCGGCGATGCGCGAATGCTCGTCGAAGGCTTGCGGCGCGTTGCCCGCCAGGATCGAGCCGTCATCGCGCACCAGAAATTCGGACTCGATCGAATCGGAAGCGCGCAAGGCATAGAATCCGGAGAAGTAGGAGGGCTCGATCAATACGACGGCGACCCCCACCAACTCGCCGTTGTTGCTGTTGATGCTGCGGCTCATGCTGAAATGCGGATTTTGATTGGGCGCGCGCGTGACCAGAGTGCCGATGAACAGGCCCTGTTCGGGCCGCTTGATCTGCGCGGTGAAATAGGGCCGGTCGGAAAGATCCCGGCGGTCGGCGGGATACTGTTTTGAATCGAGCAGCAGCTTGCCGGCCTTGTCGACGACGAAGATCTGCCGCACTTGCGCCAGCCGGATGCTTTCCGCGCTGATCAGCGCCTGGTCAAGTATCGTGGCCCGGTCTTGCGCGACGTCGCCCACCAGTCTGGCGCCGATGGTTTGGAGCGTCAGATCGACGGCGGTGAAAGCATGGCTCGCCTGTTCCGCCAGCAGCGTTGCCGTGGCTTCGCGCGTTTCGCGCTCATGCGCGGCGTTGAGCTGGTAGAAATGGAAGACGAACAGCGTATTCGTGACGTGCAGGATGGCGAGCAGCGCGATCGTCACCGGCAGGATGTGGAGCGACAGCGACCGCGAGCGCAGCGGCGCGATGACGCCGCGCCGCGCCGCCGGTACTTCCAGTTGTTTTCCGAACCGCCACAACTTTCGCATGCAATCCTGTACTCTGCGGCGACCGCTGAAAGTCACCGAAGCGCTTGAGATATGTGGGATTTTAGGCAGGTCGCATTATCGACACGTTAACCCCGCAACCCCGCATGGTTGCGCCTTGGGTCGCATACGGATGCGCCGGGGATTATGCTTGCCAAATCCTTAAGGGGCGGAAACCGTGAAAGAAAAAGCGATGCGCATAGCCGTTCCGGCGCCCCGCCTGGGCCCCAATGCCGGGCTGATCGGCCGGGCGGGAAGCCGCGTCCTGCTCGACACCCCGGCCTTGGTGATCGATCTCGACGCGCTGGAACGCAATATCGCGGCCATGGCGGCGCATGCCAAAGCCGCCGGGGTCGCTCTGCGGCCCCATGCCAAGACCCATAAGTCGGTCGAGATCGCGCGGCGCCAGGTGGAGGCGGGATCCATCGGCGTCTCCTGCGTGACGCTCGGCGAGGCCGAGGTGATGGTCGGCGGCGGCATTCCCGGGGTGCATATCACTTCGCCCCAGGTGACCGAGCCCAAGATCGCGCGGCTGATGGCGTTGAACCGGATGGCGCATCAGGGCCTGAGCGTGGCGGTCGATCATCCGGAAAACCTGCATGCGCTCGCCGCCGCCGCTTGCGCCGCCGGCAAGCGCCTGGCGGTCATGATCGATTTTTCCGCTGGCCATAACCGCACCGGTTGCGCGACACCGGCCGATGCGCTCGACCTGGCGCGGGGCGCGCGCGCTGCCGAGGGCATCGACATCGCCGGCATCCAGTCCTATTCCGGCCAGCTCCAGCACATCGCGTCGCGCGCCGAACGGCGCGCGCTCGCGCTTGCGCAGGCCGGAATCCTACGCGACATCGTCCGCACCTTGGAGCGGGACGGCATCGCGGTGCCGGCGGTGACCGGCGGCGGCACCGGCACCTTCGACCTCGATCCCGAGGCGCGAATCTTCACCGAGCTTCAAGTCGGCTCCTATGTGTTCATGGACGTCGATTATCTCCGCGCCATGAAGGACGGGCGCAACGCGCCGCCTTTCGAGACCGCATTGTTCGTTCAAAGTGCGGTGGTCAGCGTCAACGCCCGGGATTACGTCACGACCGATGCGGGGCTGAAAAGCTTCGCCACCGACGGGCCCTTGCCCGAGCCGGCTTTGGGCGCGCCGGCGGGCAGCCGCTACGAATTCTTCGGCGACGAGCACGGAAGGCTGTTTGTGCCGCCGGGGGCGGAACGCCCCGGCCTGGGCGCGCGCGTCGAATGCGTCACGCCGCATTGCGACCCGACCGTCAACCTGCACGATTTTTATCACGTGGTGCGCGGCGACACGCTGGTCGATATCTGGCCGGTCGATGCGAGGGGCAAGCGGTAGGCTACTTGGCGGCGATGGCCTCGACCTCGACCAGCCATTCCGGCTTCACTAGCCCCTGCACCACTACCATGGTCGAGGCCGGCCGCGTCGCTCCCAGCATGCGCGAGCGCACTTCGCCATAGCCGGGGATGTTCTCGGATTTGGTGATGTAGTGATTCACCTTCACCAGATTTTCGATCCCCATGCCGGCGGATTCGAGAACGTTGAGGATGTTGCGCCAGACCTGTTCGGCTTGCGCCTTGATGCCTTGCGGTGTCGAGCCGTCGGCCGCCACCGGCACCTGCCCGGCGACGAACAGCAGGCGCTGGCCGGCGGGAATCTCGACGCCGAGGCTGTAAGGTCCGCTGGGCTGGGCCGATTTGGCCGGGTTGTGGATTTTCATTTTGTCTCCCTCATGGCTTGGCGCGCAGGAAATCGAAATCGCAGCCCTGATCGGCCTGCAGGACATGCTCGTGATAGAGCCTGGCATAGCCGCGCGCGGGCCTGGGCGCCGGGACCGCCGGCCGCTTGGCGAGCTCCGCCGGGTCGACCAGCAGATCGAGCTTGCGCTCCTTGACGCTCAATCGGATGCGGTCGCCGGTCTTGACTCGCGCCAGCGGGCCACCGCTGGCCGCATCGGGCGCGACATGCAACACCACCGTGCCGTAAGCCGTGCCGCTCATGCGCGCATCCGAGATGCGCACCATGTCCTTGACCCCGGCGCGGCCGAGCTTGGCCGGAATCGGCAACGAGCCGGCCTCGGGCATGCCGGACGGGCTCAAGGGCCCGGCATGCTGCATCACCAGAAAATCCTCGGGCTTCACGTCCAGGCCCGGATCGTCGATGCGCGCGGCCACGTCCTCGGGCGAGGAGAACACGACGGCGCGGCCCTCGCGCTCGAACAGCCGCGCATCGGCGGCGGCGCGTTTCAGGATCGCGCCCTTGGGGGCGAGACTGCCGAACAACGCCACCAAGCCGCCTTGCGGCTGCATGGGCTGCTTAAAGGGCCGGATCACGGCGGGATCGGCGAAAGCGCGCTTTTCACTCTCG
>DATNMV010000188.1:0-3535 GCA_035602175.1 Allostellaceae bacterium | reverse complement strand
AAAACCAGGCCGCCGACCGTCTGGCGCAGAACCTCGCCGGCGGCAGTACCCGCGCCGCCAAGGGCTTTACCGGCCGCGCCAATCTGTTCGCGGAAAGTGCGGGGCTCTGCTTGGTGGATCGGGATGGCGTCGACCGGTTTAACGCCATCGACGAGGCTATCACGCTGGCCACCATCGCGCCGTCGAGCCTGGTTTCGGCCGGGCAGATGGTCGCAACCGTCAAGATCATCCCGTTTGCCGTGCCCGAGGCGCGGGTCGCGGCTTGCCTGTCGGCTATCGCCGCTGCCGGGAAGCTATTGCGCATCGCACCTTTCCAGGCCCGCCGCGTGGCGCTGATCCAAACCACCCTGCCCGGCATGAAGGACAGCGTGCTCGACAAGACACTCGCGGTCACGCGCGCGCGGATCGAGGCGCTGGGCAGTTCGCTTTTGCCGGAACGCCGCGCCGGCCACGACGAGGCGGAACTGGCATCCGCCATCCGCGCCGCGCTGAAACAGGGCGCGGAGCTGCTGCTGATCGCCGGCGCCTCGGCGATACTCGACCGGCGCGACGTCATTCCCGCCGCGATAACGGCCTGCGGCGGCGACATCGACCAATTCGGCATGCCGGTCGATCCCGGCAATCTGCTGCTGGCGGCGCATATCGGCGCGGTGCCGGTCTTGGGCTTGCCCGGCTGCGCGCGCTCGCCCAAGGAAAACGGCTTCGATTGGGTGTTGCGCCTGCTGCTGGCGGGCCAGAAGGCCGATGCTGCCACCATTCGCCGCATGGGCGCGGGCGGCTTGCTGGAGGAGATCGCATCGCGGCCCCTTCCCCGCGGTTTGGCCTCCGAGGAGAGCGCGCCACCGCGCGCCGCGCGCATCGCCGCGCTGGTGCTGGCCGCCGGGCGCAGTTCGCGCATGGGCGCCATCAACAAGCTGCTGATCGGCATCGACGGCAAGCCGATGGTCCGCCGCGTCGCCGAAACGGCGCTGGCGGCCGGGGCCAAGCCGGTGATCGCGGTCACCGGGCATGAGCGCGACCGGGTCGAGGCGGCGCTTTCCGGCCTTCCGGTCGCCTGCGTCGCCAATCCCGACTACGCCCAGGGGCTTTCGACCTCGCTGAAGCGCGGCCTGGCGGCGTTGCCGGCGGATATCGACGGGGTGCTGGTCTGCCTCGGCGACATGCCGATGATTTCCGCCGCCGATATCGGCCGGATCGTGGCCGCTTTCGACCCGCGCGAAGGCCGGGAAATCATCGTGCCGATCAGCGGCGGCAAGCGCGGCAACCCTGTGTTGTGGGGAAGGCGTTTCTTCGCGGAGATGCGCAGTCTAGCCGGCGATACCGGCGCCAAGCACCTGATCGGCGTCTATCCCGAGGCCGTGGCCGAGGTGGAAACCGAGACCGACGGGGTGCTGACCGATATCGACACCCCCCAGGCGCTGGCCGCCCTTTCCAAGAGCGCCAAGATCGAGGCGTGAGATCCGCGCCGCGCGCGCCACAATTTCGCCTTTATTGATTCGGGAATAACCTTCCGCCGCCCGCCGTTGTGATGGTGAGAAACGGGAGGGGCAAAAGCCCATGAGTACCCTAATTGGAGCCGTCACTCTGGCCAGCACGCTGTTCGGCGTCCTGGTCGGTCAGATCGCCGCCGGCGCCGAGTTCGCCGGAGTGGTGATCGCCTCGCTGGTGGTGATGAGCCTACGCGCCTGAAGCCCACCAGGGCTCAGAGGTAACATTAAAACATTCTGGCAGAAGCCGGAATTTGAAGTATTTTATTTTGCAATCCCGTCGAAAAGATCCAACATCCGGCCGCGCCACGCCGCCATCGGATCATCCGTAGCCAACAGCTCGAAATCGCTGATCTTGCGGGCCCATTGGAAGCCCCCGAAGACGATGTAATCGGCCTGGAGCGGCTTGTCGCCGCCCAGGAAAGGCTGGGTTTTAAGCGCCAGGCGCAGGGGTAACAGGCTGTCGCGGAATCCCTTTAGGTATTTCTCCCGCTCCGCGGCAAACGTCTCGAGCGTGGCGCCGACCCGCTCCTCGCGCGTCTTGCGGAAATAGTCTTTGTCCTTGGGATCGACCTGCTTCCAGATGTCGAGCACCAGGAAACGCACCAGGCTGGGGTTCAGCACCCCGTCGGCCCAGCCGACATAGAAGCGCGACAAGGCCCGTCCCGCTGCGCCGCCGAACAGGGAAGGCCGGTCGGGATATTTGTCCTCGAGATATTCGGCGATAGTCCAGGAATCCGAAACCCACTTGTCGCCGTCGATCAGCACCGGCACGCGGCCCTGGCCCGATGGCGCGATCGCCGCTTTGTCGCTGAAGCGCCAGGGAATGGTCTCGACCTCCAGCCCCTTATGCGCCAACGCCATACGCACCCGCCAGCAATAGGGGCTGAAGCGCAGCGACGCATCGGCGGCGGCGAGGTCGTACATCTTGAGTCTGTTTTGGGCCGTCACTGCGCCGCCCATGCCGTCATCTGATTCACCGCGCCGTCGAACCGAGCGTAATCGCCGGGCTGCAGCACGAAAACGAAGGGTCCCTTCTGGCCGGTGATGGTGAACTGGACCCCCGGCCCCGCCGCCACCGTCAGCAACGCCTGTTCGGCGGTGCCGGTCTCCTGGAAGCTGCCGACGGGTTGCCAGCTCGCGGATTTGACGCCCTGCGCCTTCTGCCACAGCGCGGCGAAACTGTTCCATTCATTCGGGGAGAACGCAACCGAAGTGCGTTTATTTTCAATCTCGATGCCGATGATCGCGACCTTTTCCTTGGTTCCGGTTTCGGTATATTGGGCGAAGTCAAATTCCTTGCCGCCGCCGGTGAATTTGCCGGTCATAATAAGCTGACCCGCGGCCAACGCCGGAGCATGCAACAGAAGCAGCAGCAACGCCGCCGCGAATATCCTTCGTCTCATTCCGATCCCCCTCTTATTCTTCATCGTCGCCGAGCCGGGCGCGCAAAACCCGCCGACTTTCTTCCGGAAGCGCGTCGATCGCCACCGCCAGCGCCCGCAGCCGCCGGCGCATGGCATAAAGCTGATCGAGCAAATTGAGCAGCACCGGCATGGCGTCTTCGCCGATGGCGAGATCGCGCCGCAATTCGACGATCAACCGCACCCGCGCCACGTCGATCTCGTGAAAGACATAGCCTTCGGCCCGGCTTTCCGGCAACACCCAGTGCTCGTGAATCCAGCGCTCGAGCTCCTGCGGTTCGAGTCCTTCCACCATCCGGCACACGGCTTCCAAGGTGATCATGACTCTCCCGTGCCCTGGCCCATGGCGCGGCGCGGATCATAGGAATGTTTCGGCGCCCAGTGGCGCAGAAATTCCGCGAGCTCCTTGTCGCCGCCCTCGGGCAGCACAACCTTGAGCGTGACATACTGGTCGCCGCGCGCGCCGCCCGCCTTGGGCGCGCCTTTGCCCTTGAGGCGCAGGCGGCTGCCGGTGTTGGAATGGGGCGGCACCGTCATCGTCACCTCGCCCGCCGGGGTCGGCACGGATATCCGCGCGCCCAACGCCGCTTCGGCCAGAGTCACCGGCAGTTCGAGGTAAATGTC
>DATNMV010000187.1:0-3238 GCA_035602175.1 Allostellaceae bacterium | reverse complement strand
GCGCGATTCTGGGTTTGGTTGCCTATGCCACCTACGATCTTACCAACCAGGCAACGCTGAGCGGCTGGCCGGTCGCAATCACGCTTGCCGATATCGCCTGGGGCGTGGCCTTGACCGCCATCGCGGCTGCCGGCGGATATGTCGCCGACCGGCGCTGGGGCCTATAGGTCGCGCGCCGTCTGGCCGCGCTTATGGTCGCCAAGTTAAGAAGTTTTAATCTGGACCTTGCGCGGCTTGGGCAAGATTTTTGCATCTCGCGGACCGAGCGATTGCAGAAAGACAAGCAGCTGCTTGAGCCGCTGATTGGCGTCTTCTTTAGCGTGAATACGATCGACGCCGCGCCAATCGTAGAAGCCGAGGCCCGAAGCGATTCCATTCTCGCCGCGCTTCACCATCTCCTGCACGTAACGATTCGGAACGCCGCTGTGTTCCAGCGCCGGCACGATCGATCGTTGCGCGTCGACGTGAATTTCAAGCCCGCCGATGTCCTTCTGCTCCAGCAGCCCGCCGATACAAAGACGCGGGCCGATGACGAGCCGGGCCGCTTGGTCGATCTCATCAGCCGAAGCGATGCCGCTCGACAGCAGATGATAGGTCTCGTGCAGCAACGCGTGCTGCAGGCGGTTGACGAGCCAGCCGGTGATCGGCCGGCGCAGTACGAAGGCATATTTGCCGGTCTTGCGGATGGCGGCGGCCACGTCTTCGAGCGCCGCGACATCGGTATGGGTTCCCGCCATCACCTCGACCGCGGCCGAGGATTCGGCCGGCATGAAATAATGCGTGCCGAGGAATTTCTCCGGATGCTTGAGATCCTTTTCCAACTCGGGTAGCGGCAGGCCCGAACTGTTGGTGGCGATGATGACGCGGCCGCCATATTCCGACTCGATCGCGGCGTAAGTCCGCCGCTTGGTCTCGGCAACCTCGGGCACGCTCTCGATGATCAGGTGGGGCGGCGCCTTGGGCCAAGCGCCGATCACCGTCACTCCCGGAGGCGTGTCCTTGGCCTGATCCGGATGGCGGCTTAACACGGCCGTTTCGAATCCGGCGGCCGCGAAGCTGGCGGCGATGCCCCGGCCCATTACGCCATAACCCACGATCAAAATCCGTGAAATCGCGCCCATCATCCACTCCAGAAAGCCTGTGAAACCGCCCGGAGACTAGCCTTCCAGGCGCGGCGTCGCCACCGGCTCGCCCGTCTTGGCAAGCTTCCCACACCGGACTAGATTCCGCCCAACACGCGGATACAGGGGAGCGTGCCATGCAGAGGGACAACCTCGGCTTCGGGCAGGCAGCGTTTCGGTTCGTGCTCGTGACGGCGGTCCTGAGCCTGGGGGTTGGGGCGGCGGCTCCGGCGTTGTCGCAATCCAATGCCGGTAACGCGCCCGAGGCGCAGGCTTTCACGCCGCCGCCGCGCAGCATCGCCGACATCACCGCCATCCTCGACAGCGAAAAGCCCGACCCGGCCAAGGTGGCAGCGGCGCAGCAGAGCGCCGCTGCTCAGCCGCCTGCGGGCGCGAGCGACGCGGATTTGCAGAAATTCTATTCCGCGCGCGCCCAAGCCGCCGACAATCTCGGGCACCAGCAGCAGGCGATTGCCGATTACACCAAGGCGCTGGAACTGGCCGAGCACAATCAAGCGAACGATCCAATAACCTATGCTCAGGCGCTTTCGAATCTAGGGCGCTCCAACCGACGGGCTGGCAACACCCAGGTCGCGCTCAAGCTGTACGCGCAGGAGGCTGATGTCATCCAGAAGTCCGGCCAGAAAATCGGCATGCTGTTCACGGTCTACGAGGGCAATGCCCTCGATGCCGCGCGTTCGGGCGATTTCGCCGCCGCCGATGGCTGGTTGCGGCAGCTCGATCTTCTTTATCAGCAATCCGCGTCCTGGCGCCTCGGCCAGAATTTCCATAACTACTACGCCGCGACGACCGATCGCGGGCATGGCGAGGTCGCCATGTACAAGGGCGATCTGGCCGGGGCCGAACCGCTGCTGCGCCACGCCACCGACGAATCGCGCCAGGCCGAACTCGACACGGCGGGCGAAAGTTTCCCGCCGCGCGGTACCTATGCCACCATGGCCGATTACATCGACGACCAACTGGCAAACGTGCTCAACCGCGAAGGCCGGCCCTTGCAAGCGGAGTTCGAGGCGCGCCGCGCGCTGTTGAGCGAGCTGCAGCTTCATGGCCGCTATTCGATCGATACCGTCTCCACGATCACCTCGCTCGGCAGCGTCATCGCCGAGGAGGGGCGCTTCAAGGATGCCGAGACACTCGCGCGCACCGGGCTCGATACCCTTCAGACGCTCGGCGTCGACCAATCCTCGCGGATGCTCAACCAGGCACGGGTCGTGCTGGCCTCAACCTTGGTGGCGGAACGGCGTTGGCCCGATGCGCTGGCGCAATACGACGCCATCCGCAAGGCATTGGCCAATGATCCCACCGCGTTGAATAACGCCATCGGCCAGACGCTCGATCTGCCGGTGGCCGATCTGCACGCCGGCCGCGCCCAGGACGCGCTGCAAGTGTCGCGTGGCGCCTTCGACAGCCGCAGCAAGGTTCTGGGCGACAAGCGCTATGGCACGGCCGAGGCCGAGGGTCTCCTGGCGGCATCATTGGCCGCGACCGGCGGCGTGGCCGAGGCCAAGGAGCATTTTACCCATGCAATACCGATCCTGCTCGATGCCGGGCGCAACGGCGACGATGAGGACGATTCGATGCCGGGACTGAAGGCGCGGCGGATGCAATGCATCATCGAGGCCTATCTCGGCGTGCTGGCGGCTGACAGGAGCGCCGCCAGCGCGGCCGAAGCCTTCCGTGTCGCCGACGCGGTGCGGGGCCGCGCGGTGCAGCGCGCGCTCGCATCCGCCGCCGCGCGCGCCAATGTATCGGATCCCGCCCTTGCCGCCGTCATTCGCAAAGATCAGGACGACCAGCGCGAGATTCAGGCGCTAGGGACGCTGGTCGCCAGCCAGATGGCGCTGCCCTCCGGCCAGCGCGACGACAAGGGCATTGCCCAGGCGCAAGACCAGATCGATCAGTTGCGCGCCGCGAGCAAGGATATCCGAGCGCAGATTGCGCAGAAGTTTCCGGGGTATCTGAAGCTGATCGATCCGGACCCGGCGACGGTCGAGCAGGTGCAGGCGGCGCTCAAGCCCGGCGAGGCGCTGTTCGCGGTCTATGCCGGCGACAGCAAGACCTATGTCTGGGCGGTGCCCAAGGACGGCGCGATCTCC
>DATNMV010000186.1:0-3210 GCA_035602175.1 Allostellaceae bacterium | reverse complement strand
CCAAGGGCTATTTCGTGCAGCCGGTGATCTTCACCGGCCTGTCGAACGACAACAAGCTCGCGCGCGAGGAAATCTTCGGGCCGGTGACCTGCGTCATCAAGTTCAAGGAATACGAGGACGCCATCCGCCAGGCCAACGACACCGAATACGGCCTGGCCGCAACCATCTGGACGCGGGATTTGAAGACCGCGCTCGACGCCACCCAGCGGCTCGAGGCCGGGCTGGTGCAGGTGAACCAGAACCTGGTGGTGCAGGCCAACATGTCCTATGGCGGCGTCAAGAGCTCGGGACTCGGCAAGGAAGCCTCGCTCGAATCGATGCTCGAGCACTTCACCCATAAGAAGACCATCATCCTCAACCTCAATTGAAGAAATTCTGGCGGAAAAATCGGCCTCCGCGGCGCCCGCGTTCCGCGTTCAACCGCGCCGCGTCGGGGTTTCTGATTCTGGTGCTGACGCTCGCTCTCGGCGCCGGCGGCGCGGGTTATCTCTGGCTCAGAAGCTCGCTGCCGCAAACCAGCGGCCAACTGGTGCTGCCCGGCCTCACCGCCCAGGTCACCATCACCCGCGACGCCACAGGCATTCCCACCATCACCGCGCAAAACGACCGCGACGCCGCTTATGCGCTCGGATTTCTCCACGCCCAGGACCGGCTCTACGCCATGGACCTGATGCGGCGCTACGGCGCCGGGCGGCTTTCCGAATGGTTCGGCGCGGTGGCGCTACCGATCGACCGTTTCACCCGCATGCTCGGTCTCTATCGCGCGGCGCAAAAGCAATATGACGGTCTTTCGCCCGAGCTGCGCGCGGTGTTCGACGCCTATGCCGCCGGCGTCAACGCCTTCCTCGCCGCGCGGCGCGGCGCGCTGCCGCCGGAATATTACCTGATCGGCGCCGCGCCCGAGCCGTGGACCCCCGCCGACTCCCTGGTCTGGGGCAAGATCATGGATCTCCAATTGACCGGCAATTTCCGCGGCGAGCTGCAACGGGTGCGAATGCTGCAACGGATTTCGCCCGCCGATCTCGACGTGCTCTATCCGCCCTATCCCGACGACGCGCCGCTGCCATCGGGCGAACGCGCGCGGCTCGACCGCCTGCCCGTCGACGCGCTCGCCGCCGCGTTGCCGCCGGGCGACGATTTGCCCGAACGCGCCTCCAACAACTGGGCGGTTTCGGGCCAGCGCAGCCAATCGGGCAAGCCGATCCTGGCGAACGACACGCATCTGGATTACTCATCGCCGGGCACCTGGTACCTGGCGCGCATCAAGACGCCGACGCTCGATCTGGCCGGCGTCACCGCACCGGGCGCGCCCTTCATCGTCATCGGCCACAGCGATCAAATCGCCTGGGCTTTCACCACCACCACCGGCGACGTCGAAGACCTGTTCATCGAAAAACCCGATCCGGCCGATCCCGACCGTTATCTCGCGCCGGGCGGCTCGCTGCCCTTCGACGTGCGGCAGGAGGAAATCCAGGTGCGCGACGGCAAGCCGGTTACGTTTACCATCCGTACGACGCGCCACGGTCCGGTGATTTCCGACCTCGCGGGCTTGAGCGCGCCGGGCGGCGAGATGCTGGCGCTCGATGCCACCTGGCTCGGCGACGACGACCGCACGCCCGATGCGATCTGGCGGCTGGGGCGCGCCGCGAACTGGAGCGAATTCGTCGCCGCGCTCAAGGATTGGGTGGCGCCGCAGCAGAACATTCTCTATGCCGATGCCGCCGGCCATATCGGCTTCTACGCGCCGGCGCGCGTGCCGATCCGCGCCAAGGGCAATGGCTGGCTGCCGTCGCCGGGCTGGAGCGGCGAGTACGACTGGACCGGATACATCCCTTTCACCGCTCTGCCGAGCGCCTTCGATCCGCCGCTGCAGCGTCTGGTCACCGCCAATAACCGCATCGTGCCCAAGAACTACGGTTATTTTCTCAGCCGTGACTGGGACCTGCCCAACCGCGCCGAGCGCATCGCCGCGCTGCTCGACCGCGATCCCAAGCAATCGCCCGAAACAGCGGCGGCGATTCAGGGCGATACGATCTCGCTTATGGCGCACCAGCTGCTGCCTTTGATGCTGCTGACGCTGCCGTCCGATCCGCGCGCCCGGGCGGCGATGGACCAGCTGCTCGCCTGGGACGGGAGCATGGACCGCGATAAACCCGAGCCGCTGATTTTCAGCGCGTGGTTGCGGGAACTCAACCGCGCGCTGTTCGCCGATAAACTCGGTCCCTATTTTCGCGACTACTGGAGCCTGCGTCCCGAGGCGGTGCGCGCCGTTCTGACGTCGCATCCCGATTGGTGCGGCGCCGGCGGTTGCGGTGCGGTGTTGGCGCAATCGCTCGACCGCGCGCTCGACGATCTTTCGTCGCGTTACGGTTCCGATCCGGGCGCGTGGCGCTGGGGCAAAGCGCATCGCGCGGCGTTCGAACATCCGCTGTGGTCGAAACTGCCGCAACTCAGGGACTGGCTGACGCCCGTCATCCCCGCCGATGGCGGCATCGACACGGTGAACGCCGGCGCCTTCTTCGTCGGCGACGACGACGCGCCCTTCGCCGACCGCCACGGCCCGGTGATGCGCATGATCGTCGACATGGCCGAGCCGGATGCGGCGCGCTTCATGGTCGTCCCGGGGCAATCGGGCAATCCGCTTTCGCCGCATTGGGACGACCTGCTGTCGTCCTGGCGCGATGTCGGCTATGTCCGGTTCGGCGACGATGCCAGCGGCGGCACGCTCGTTCTTGACCCGCCTTGACGGCGGGGCGGCCCGGCTACTGCCCCTCGACGATGTAAAGCCGGCTGCCGGCCGAGGCCTTCTTGCGCAGCGGAATCGCCGCCTGGTATTCGGCCGATTCGTGAAAGCGCTTGGCGGCCTCGATATCCGGGAATTCGAGCACGATCATGCGCTTGGGCGGCGCGCCTTCGAGCGACAGCGTCTTGCCGCCGCGCACGATGTACTTGCCGCCGTGGCGCGCGATCGCCGCGCTGGCCGCCGTCTTGTAGGGCTCATAGGCTTTGGGGTCGGTGACGTCGATTTCGGAGATCAGATAGGCGGTCATATTTCCTCCGTTTAAGGGCTGTTTTGTTGGGCTTGGCCAGTTTCCGGCTTTCCGGCAACTCCCGCCACAGCAATTTAACCGTTTTCCGGCAGAGACTTGCGCCCAGGCCTTACAGTCGTCCATAATCCACCGGCAGGAGGGGGTGGCAGCATGCCCGAAG
>DATNMV010000185.1:0-4187 GCA_035602175.1 Allostellaceae bacterium | reverse complement strand
GGGTTCGTGACTTATTCCAACCGCGCCAAGAGCGAATTGCTCGGCGTGCCCAAGGAACTTATCGAGAAACACGGCGCGGTCAGCGCCGAGACCGCGGCGGCGATGGCTGAAGGCGCACTCGCCAAGGCGCCGGTCGATATTGCCGTCGCCGTCACCGGCATCGCCGGTCCTTCGGGCGGGACCAAGGATAAGCCGGTCGGGCTGGTCTATTTCGGCGTGGCGCGAAGCGGCGGCAAAATCCAAACCGAGCGGCAAATCTTCAAAGGCGACCGCGCCGATATCCGCCGCGCCGCCGCCGTGCGGGCGCTTGAATTGCTGGCGGCGGCCGGTTAACGCCCGATCAGTTTCCGCCCGAAGCGCCGGCGACGACGACATCCACCAACCGGTCGGTCGAGCGCGTCTTCTGCATCTCCTCGAGCGCGGCACGGAAGATCTGCGCCACGCGCTCGTCCTTGACCTCGACCTGGAGTGACTTACCGTTGGTCGCGGTGCGGATGGTCGCCGGGCCGAGTTGGTTCACCGCCATCATGGTTAACGCCACCGGATCGATCGGACCGGCGACGGCGGCGTTTTTCGCCACTCTGCGGAGCGCGAAGGGATGAAGCATCAGAAGCATGCGTGACCTCGGGCGGGTTGGAACGAACTCATCCCGAATTCTCTAACAGTCCAACGCTTCGAAAATGTTCCGGTTTTGCGGCGCTGCCGTGACAATCATCCCCGTCATTCACGCAATCCACAGCCCCCAAAATTCACGAAGATTAATGGCGACCAAGATCAGGGCGGGCGAATTAACGCGCCGCGGCAGAGTAGCGGTGGCGAATACAGTCTTTGACTGCGATTCGTTGATTTTTAATCAATTTGTCCCTACCCTTTTTACGGGTTCGTAATACTGGAAGGGCAATCTCCAGGCGTTCTGGTCAAATCGGCCCGAATTCTTCGAGATTCTTCATTCAGCCGCCGCGCACAAGCATTCGGGGATATGTCGCCATGGCGACCGTATTGGTGATCGATGACAGTGCCGAGATGCGGCGGATGCTGCTGCGCATGCTCGATAGCGCCGGACACCATCCTTATGCCGCCGTGGACGGCGTTGAAGGAGTAGCGCTGTACGCCCGGTACCGGCCGGATCTGGTCATCACCGACATCCTCATGCCCAACATGGAAGGCATTGAGACCATACGCGAGCTGTGCCGTATCTCGCCGGCGGTGAAGATCCTCGCCATTTCCGGCAGCGGCGGTTACGGCGGACCCAATTACCTCGCCGCGGCGCGCGAGCTCGGCGCCGACGAGGTGTTGACGAAGCCGGTACGCGCGGTGGAATTCTATGCGGTGGTGAACCGGATGCTCGGCCTGGCGCTGGCGACAAAAGAAACCTGATGCGCACTTTGGTGCTCGACGACGATCCGTCGGTCGGCCGCTTCGTGTGCCGCGCCGCGCAAACGGCCGGCTTCCAGACACAAAGCGCCACGCGCATCGCCGCTTTCCGGTCGCATTACCTCGCCACGCGCCCCGACGTCGTCGTGCTCGACCTGCAGATCGGCGCCGATAACGGCATCGATCAACTCCATTTCCTCAACGAGCATCGTTTCCGAAACCCTATTCTGCTGATGAGCGAGTTCGACGGACGCGTGCTGTCCGCCGCGCAGCAGATCGGCCGCGAGATGGGGCTCGATATCGCCGCCACCATGACCAAGCCGATCCGGCTCGACGAAATCACCGCGTTGTTCGTCCGCCTCGCCCAACAGCTCAGGCCGCTTTCGGCCGAGCGCGTGCTCGATGCCGTCCGCGCCAACGAGCTGTTCCTCGAATACCAGCCGATCGTGGAGCGCCGGCCGCGCCGCGTGTTGATGCTCGAGGCGCTGGTGCGCTGGAACCACCCCGCGCACGGCAGGCTCGCACCCGACCGGTTCATCCCGCTGGCCGAGAAATCGGCGGAGACGATCGACGCATTGACCGATTGGGTGCTGGCCATGGCGGCGCGCGACTATGTCCGCTTCCGCGCCGCCGGAAACGAGACGTCGATCGCCGTGAACGTATCCGGAAAAAATCTCGATCAGCTCGATTTTCCCGACCGCGTCGAGGATATCCTGCGCCGGGTCAAGGTTCCACCCGAGCGCTTTTCGCTGGAGCTCACCGAGACCGCCGCCTCGAGCGACCATCTCAACAACATGGACGTGTTCAGCCGTCTGCGGCTGAAAGGATTCGGTCTCGCGATCGACGATTTCGGCACCGGCTATTCCTCGCTCAAGCGGCTGCGGGAATTGCCGTTCACCAGCATCAAGATCGATCACTCCTTCGTCCTCGACCTGCCGGTTTCGCGCGACGCCGCCGCCATCGTCAAATCGGTCGCCGATCTCGCGCACAACATGCAGCTCGAATGCATCGCCGAAGGCGTCGAGACCGAACAGATCGCGCAAATCCTGGAAGGCTTCGGCGTGAATAAGCAACAGGGCTATCTTTATGCCCGGCCGCAAAGCGCCGATCGGGTCGAAGTCTGGCTCAAGGACGGCAAGCAGGCGGCCTAGCCGCCTCGCCGCGAATGCTGCGGCGCAAACCAATCAGGCGCCGGCGGCGGCGACCGAACTCCTGCCTGCATCGGCCCCACGCGGCTTGCGTCCGATGAACAACACCCCGAGCGCCGCCAACAGACACAGCACGCCCGAGATCGTGACCGGCACGCCATAGGTGCCGAGCATGGCGCGCAAGGTTCCCGCGATCACGGCGATGCTGGCCGCGCCGAGTTGATGGCCGACGAAGATCCAGCCGAAGATCACCGGCGCGGTCTGCTTGCCGAAAGCGTTGGTCGCCAGCCGCACGGTCGGCGGCACCGTCGCCAGCCAGTCGAGGCCGTAGAACACCGCGAAGATCGACAGCGTATAGGCGTTGAACCCCGAGAACGGCAGGAACAGCAGCGACAGGCCGCGCAGCCCGTAATACCAGAACAGCAGCACGCGGCTGTCGTAGCGGTCGGTCAGCCAGCCCGATCCGGTCGTGCCGGCGAGATCGAAGATGCCCATCAAGGCCAGCAGCCCCGCCGCGCGCACTTCGGGAATGCCCTGGTCGAGGCAATAGGAGATCAGGTGGGTGCCAATCAGCCCGTTGGTGCTGGCGCCGCAAACGAAAAAGCTGGCGAAGAGCAGCCAGAAATCGCGCGATTTGGTGCCGAGGCCGAGCGCGGTGAAAGCGATGGTGAGCGGATTGGACGGCGGCGCCGGAAGCGGCGCGTCGCCGGTGTGGCCGTAAGGCACATGCCCGACATCGGCCGGACCGTTGGGCAGCAGGAAATAGACGACCGGGATGATCGCCGCCGCCGCCGCCGCCACGATCCAGGTCACGGGGCGCCAGCCGTCGCTTTCGACCACCGATCCCAGCATCGGCAGGAAGACGAGCTGTCCGGTGGCGTTGGCAGCGGCGAAAATGCCCATGGCGAGACCACGCCGCTCGACGAACCAGCGGTTCGCCACCGTCGCGCCGAGCACCATCGAAATCATGCCCGAGCCGAGCCCGACCAGCACGCCCCAGCACAACACCAGCTGCCAGGCCGTGGTCATCAGGCTGCTGGCGGCGGTGCTGACGCTCAGCAGCGCCAGCCCGGACAAGACGACGCGCCGGATGCCGAAGCGCTGCATCAGCGCGGCGGCGAAAGGCCCCATCAGGCCGAACAGCAGCAGGTTGATCGCCACCGCCAGCGAGATGGTGGCGGGGCTCCAGCCGAAGGCCTGCTCCAGCGGCACGATCAGCACGCCGGGCGTGGCGCGAATGCCGGCGGCGGCGAGCAGCGACAGGAACACCACCGCCGCGACCACCCACGCATAGTGGAAGCGGCTCGAAGTCCAGCGCGCGACGATCATGGGAATTTCCTCGTTCGCGGGTTGCGCGAGGCGCCCGCACCCGCGTGAATGAGACCGATCTGTCTCTATTCTTGACAAGATACAGACCGGTCTGTACCGTGTCAAGTCTCATGCGTCTTGCGGCGGATCACGCTCCGATTCTTCAACCCCCTCCCCCGGCGGCCGACGCGGCTTTGGGGACGTCGCCGCGCGCGCGCCTGCTCGGCGTGGCGAACGAGCTATTCTACCGCCGCGGCATCCGTTCGGTCGGCATCGACGAGGTGATCGCAGCCGCCGGCGTCGCCAAGATGAGCCTCTACCGCAGCTTCCCGTCGAAGGACGAGCTGGTGGCGGCTT
>DATNMV010000184.1:0-3474 GCA_035602175.1 Allostellaceae bacterium | reverse complement strand
GTCGAAAGCCGCGCCCATCTGGGCCTGGTGCTCGACGGCGACGCCGACCGGCTGGTGGCCGCGGACGAAAAAGGCCGCCTGCTCGACGGCGACCAGCTGATGGCGCTCATCGCGACCATCTGGCGGAAAACCGGGCGCCTGGCGGCGGCCGGCATCGTCTCCACCGTCACGTCCAATCTGGGCTTCGAGCGCTATCTGGCCGGGCTGGGCGTCAAGCTGGCGCGCACCCAGGTGGGCGACCGCTACGTAGTCGAGGAGATGCGCCGGCTCGGCAGCAATCTCGGCGGCGAGCAATCGGGCCACATCATCCTCGGCGACCATTCCACCACCGGCGACGGCCTGATCGCCGCCTTGCAGGTGCTGGCCGCGATCGTCGAAACCGGCGCGCCGGCCAGCCGCGTGTGCAAGCTGTTCGAGCCGGTGCCGCAATTGCTGCGCAATGTGCGCATCAACGGCGAAGCGTCGTCGCTCGAGGCATCCGCCGTCATGGCCGCGATCAGCGCCGGACAAACCCGCCTCGGCGCCCAGGGCCGCCTGCTGGTGCGCAAATCCGGCACCGAGCCGTTGATCCGCATCATGGCCGAGGGCGAGGACAAGATGCTGGTGGCTTCCGTGGTCGAGGACATCGCCGCGGCGCTGGCGGCGGCGGGACACGCGGAGGAAAGCGCGGCCGAATGACCGGCCGCGTGCTCATCATCGCCGGCTCGGATTCGGGCGGCGGCGCGGGCATCCAAGGGGACATCAAGGCGGTAACGGCGCTGGGCGGATATGCCGCCACCGCGATCACCGCGCTCACCGCGCAGAATACGCGCGGCGTATCCGGCATTCTTCCCGTCGGCCCCGATTTCGTGCGCCGCCAGATCGAGGCGGTGCTGTCCGATATAGGAACCGATTGCGTCAAGACCGGGATGCTGGTCGACGCCGCGGTGGTCGAGGCGGTGGCCGACGCGCTCGATGCGTTCTTCGTCTCGGCGCCGAAAACGCCGCTGGTGGTCGATCCGGTGATCGCCGCCTCCGGCGGCGCGAGCCTGCTCGACGAGCCGGGGATGGAACGCCTAAAGCGCCGGCTGATCGCGCGCGCAGCGGTGGTTTCGCCCAATCTGCCCGAAGCCGCCCTGCTGACCGGATTGACGGTCGAGAATCTCGACGGCATGAAGCGCGCCGCCGATGCGCTCTTGAAACTCGGCGCAAGGGCGGTGGTGATCAAGGGCGGCCATCTGAAGGGCAATGCGCTGCTCGATCTGGTGGCCACGCCCAAGGAAAGCTTCGTGTTGAAGGCCACGTGCATCAAGACGCGCTCGACCCACGGCACCGGCTGCGCCTATGCCTCGGCCATCGCGGTGGGATTGGCGCAGGGCATGAAACTCAAGCCCGCGGCGACGCGCGCCCATGCTTATGTTCAGCAGGCGATCCGCAACGCTCCCGGCCTGGGCCAGGGCAACGGGCCGATCGGCATCGGCAATGCCGCGCGCGCCAAGCGCAAATCATAAATCGATAGCTGCCATTCTTGCGAAGGGCTTGCGGCTTGGCGCGGGGCCGCTAGATTGGCGCGGGCCGCAAAAGGGGAGGGGACATGGCCAAGAGTTACGACATCGCGGTGATCGCCGGCGACGGCATCGGCCGCGAGGTGGTGCCGGAAGGCATCCAGGTGCTGGAGGCGGCCGCGCGCCGCTTCGGCTTTTCCTTCAAATGGCGCGAATTCGATTGGAGCTGCGAACGCTTCGTCAAGACCGGCCGCATGATGCCGGAAGACGGGCTCGACCAGCTGCGCACGCGCGACGGCATCTTCCTCGGCGCGGTGGGGTTTCCCGGCGTGCCGGATCACGTCTCGCTTTGGGGCCTGCTCATCCCCATCCGCCGCGAATTCCGCCAATACGTCAATCTGCGGCCGATCAAGCTTCTGGCCGGCGTCGACTCGCCGTTGAAGGACCGCAAGCCCGGCGAAATCGATTTCTACGTCGTGCGCGAAAACGTCGAGGGCGAATATTCCGCCATCGGCGGCCGGCTCTATGCCGGCACTGACCAGGAAATGGCGATGCAGGAGACCATCTTCACCCGCAAGGGCACCGACCGCATCATGCGCTACGCCTTCGAGCTGGCGATGAAGCCGGGGCGCAAGAAGCACGTCACCTCGGCCACCAAGTCGAACGGCATCGTCCACACCATGCCCTATTGGGACGAACGCTTCGCCGTGGTTTCCAAGGATTACCCGCAGGTCAAGACCGACCAGTACCACATCGACATCCTCACCGCGCATTTCGTGCGCCATCCCGATTGGTTCGACGTGGTGGTGGGCTCCAATCTGTTCGGCGACATTTTGTCGGATTTGGGCCCGGCGGTGGTGGGCTCGATCGGCATCGCGCCCGGCGCCAACATCAATCCCGAACGCGAATTCCCTTCGATGTTCGAGCCGGTGCACGGCTCGGCGCCCGACATCGCGGGGAAGGGCGTCGCCAATCCCATTGGCCAGATCTGGACGGCGGCGATGATGCTGACGCATCTGGGCGAGATCGCTGCCGCCGCGGCGGTGGAGAGCGCCATATCCCGCGTGCTCGCCGATAAGTCCGGCCCGCGCACTCCCGATCTCGGCGGCAAGGCCTCGACGCGCGAGCTGGGCGCGGCGATCGTCGCGGCGCTGGGCTGACATCGTCGATGACGGATCGCTATCTCGACGATTTCAAGCCGGGCGACAAATTCACCACCGGCAAGGCTTCCATTTCGGAACGCGAGATCGTCGATTTCGCCTTGGCCTATGATCCGCAGCCCTTCCACACCGATCCCGCCGCCGCCAAGGCCTCGATCTACGGCGGCCTCATCGCCTCGGGCTTCCAGACGATTGCTTTCGGTTTCCGCCTGATCTGGGACAGCGGCGTGTTGAAGGCCGCCAGCATGGGCTCGCCGGGCTTCGACGAGCTGCGCTGGCTGAAGCCGGTGCGGCCGGGCGACACGCTCCATGTCGAGATGGAGGTGAAGGAGGTGCGCGCGTCGCAATCCAAGCCCGACCGCGGCATCATGCGCGCCTTCTACCGCTACGTGAACCAGAGCGGCGAGGACGTGCTCAGCTACACCGCCATGCATTTGCTCAGGCGGCGGCCCTAGATCTGCCGGCGGGCGCGCGCTTCGAAGGCTTCGGCGATATCGGCGATGGCTCGCGGCAAAGCCAGGTCCACGATCCGCTGCAGCGCCGGGGAACGCAGCTCCATCCGGGCGAGCAGGCTCACGCGGCAGCCGGTGCCTGGAACCGGCTCGAAAATCCACGACAGGGCAAAACGGCGGAACGGCGGCTGGTCCGAGGTCACGTCGATCCGACGCGGCCGGCGTAAAACCGTCTTCGAGTTGAACCTCACGCGCAGCGGACCAAGACCGAGAATCTGTTCGGTGTGATATACTTTCGCCGAGCGCCGCAGCACCCGCACCGCGATCCACCAGCGCAGAAACTCGGGATAGCGCTCGACATCGGCGGCGAGATCGAAC
>DATNMV010000183.1:0-2983 GCA_035602175.1 Allostellaceae bacterium | reverse complement strand
CGCCGATTTGAGAAAGCCTTCGATCGCCTGCAGCGGCGCGCCCACGCGCGGCCCGCGCCGTTCTTCGCTCATGCCGGGCCGCGAGCGCGGCAAGTCCGACACCGCCAGCGTCAAACGCCGCGGCGTTACGAAGGTCTCGATGCTTGTGGCCGCGAGGCGCGCCTCGTCGAAGACGGTCTCGGCCAGACGTTGCAGCTCGCGCGCTGCGATGGGCTGCATGCGCGCCGGGATTTCCTCGGTCAGCAGTTCCAGGAGCAGATCGGGCATCAGCCGGCCTCGCTCTCAAGCCAGGTTTCGCAGCAGGATTTCGCCAACGCGCGCACCCGGCCGATATAAGCGGCGCGTTCGGTGACCGAGATCGCGCCGCGCGCATCGAGCAGGTTGAAGACATGGCTCGCCTTGATGCACTGGTCGTAGGCCGGCAGCACCAAGCGCCGGTCGAGGAGAGCCTTGCACTCCGTCTCCGCGTCGGCGAAATGCCGGAACAGCAGCGGGATGTCGGCGAATTCGAAATTATAGGCGGAGAATTCGCGCTCTGCGCGCTTGAACACCTCGCCGTATTTCACGCCCTTGCCGTTGTAGTCGAGGTCGTAGACGTTCTCGACCCCCTGCACATACATGGCGAGGCGTTCGAGGCCGTAGGTCAACTCGGTCGAGATCGGATCGCATTCGATGCCGCCGACCTGCTGGAAATAGGTGAACTGCGTCACCTCCATGCCGTCGAGCCAGACTTCCCAGCCCAGACCCCAGGCGCCGAGCGTCGGGCTTTCCCAATCGTCCTCGACGAAGCGGATGTCGTGACGCTTGGCGTCGATGCCGAGTGCCTCGAGGCTGGAGAGATATATGTCTTGGCTGTCCCGGGGCGCGGGCTTGAGGATCACCTGGAACTGATAGTAATGCTGCAAGCGGTTGGGGTTCTCGCCATAGCGCCCGTCCGAAGGCCGGCGCGAGGGCTGTACGTAAGCGGCGCGCCACGGCCTGGGCCCGAGCGCGCGCAGCGTGGTAGCCGGATGGAACGTGCCCGCGCCCATTTCGACGTCATAGGGTTGCAGGATCACGCAGCCCTGATCCGCCCAGAAATTCTGCAGCCTGAGGATGAGGGCCTGGAAGCTGTTGCCGTTGGCGGCGCGCGCAGCCACGTCAGAACCTCGCCGGGTTGATGGTGCGGCGCAAAATACCGGCGGATGCTGGGAGGGTCAAGAAGCGCTCAGCGCCAGGGACAATCGGCGCGGCCGCAGGTCGCCGCGCTTTGCGCCGGCACATAGGCGCCGCAGCTTTCGCATTTGATGAGATCCTCGGCGGGAAGATTGCGCGTGGTACCGTCGCGGCCTCCCTGGCCGGCGTTGCGGCGGCGTTCCATTTCCGCGTGCAGCGCGCGGCGGATCTGGTCGACTCGCCTAGTGTATTTCCAGCCGTACCACACGACCAGGAACACCAACGCCAGCAGCAGCAATTTACCTGGGCTAAACCCGAACATGCTTTGGTGTAGGGGAGCGCCCCTACAGGGTCAAGGCGCGCCCGATTGCGCGGGATTGCCCAAGCGCGCGATAATGCGCTCCATGGCGCCCGACCAAGCCAACCCCGAGCGTTTCGAGATCGACGTGGAAGACGTCGAATACCAGCGCATCGACGGCAAGCCGATGCTGGCGCGGCTTTACCGGCCGCGCTCGCGCAAGATTTCTCCCGCCCTGGTCGAGGTGCATGGGGGCGCCTGGGTCAACGGCGACCGGCTCAACAACGCCGTGCTCGACGAACATCTCGCGCGTTGCGGCATCGTGGTGATGGCGGTCGATTTCCGCATGCCGCCCGAGGCGCCCTATCCCGCCGCCGTGGCAGACGTGAATCTAGCGACGCGCTGGCTCAAGGCCAACGCGCTGCGGCTCGGCAGCCGCGTCGAGCTGGTGGGCGGGCTCGGCACGTCGAGCGGCGGACAGATCCTGATGCTGAGCGCGATGCGCCCGCGCGATCCGCGCTACGCCGCGCTTCCTCTGACCGGGCCGTGGACCACCGCCGCCGGCTTCGACGCAAGGCTGCGCTTCATCGTGTGCTGCTGGGCAGTGCTCGATCCGCTGGCGCGCTACCGCATGGCGCAACAGAAAAACATCCAGCGCTTCCTCGACGCGCACCACGTCTATTTCGGCAGCGAGCAGGCCATGGCCGAAGGCAATCCCCAATTGGGGCTGGAGCGCGGCGAAACCGCCGAGCTGCCGCCGGCGCTGCTGATCCAGGGCAATGCCGACGACAACCTCGACCCCGCGATCGCCGACCGCTTCGCACTCACATACCGCAAGGCCGGCGGCAAGGCCGAGCTGCACAAATTCGACGGCGAGCCGCACATGTTCATCACCAAGAACAAGGATTCAGCCAATTCCCGGCAAGCCCTGGCCCTGATCGTTGATTTCGTGATGGCGCAGACCGCCTGACTTGGGGCCGGGCCGGACCCATGCTATAAAACGGCCATCGCAGGACAGCGGGAGGAACGTGCATGCCGCAGATCCGTCACATCGCGCTCGCCACCAACGACCCCGAGAAGACGGCCGCGTTCTATAAAGAGGCCTTCGGCTTCAAGGAAATCGCGCGCACCAAGAACAGCGACGATCCTAAGCAGGTCGCCTACGGCATCTATTTGAGCGACGGCACGCTCAACATGGCCATCCTCAAATTCAAGAATTACGATCAGCTCGGCCGCGGTCTCGATTATGTGGGATTGCATCATTTCGGCATCGAGGTGGCGGACAATCTCGAGGACTGGGTCCAGAAGATCGAATCCCTCGGCGCCGAATGCTTCATGCGCCGCCCCGAAAGTCTGAAGGACGTGTTCTTCGAGACCAAGATCCGCGGCCCCGACGGCGTCGTGTTCGACGTCTCGGAGCATCCCTGGGGCGGCACCGAGCCGATCAAGGAACGCGCGGCGTCGAATGTGGCGCCCAAGCCGAAATTCGTCGCCGCCGACGACTAGAGAAGCAGATCGAGCTTCTCGCCG
>DATNMV010000182.1:0-25002 GCA_035602175.1 Allostellaceae bacterium | reverse complement strand
TGACTTGCACCAGCATGATCTGGCGGCGCTTGATCACCTCTTGGATTTTATAGTGCCGCTGCGGCCGCCGCACCGGGCGGCGTGTCTCCTCCATCTCGTCGCCGCCGACCGTCTCGACGGGGGTCGGCGGCTGGGACGGCTGCGTGCCGTCGGCGGCGCCGTTGTTCCAGGTACCTTCGCCGGTCGCGGGAACGATCTCGCCGGACGCGGCGGGATGAACCTCGCCCTCGGCCGGCGCCGCGGCGTCGGACTGGATGTCGGCATGTTCGGTTTCGTGCCCGGCTTCCGACGCGGGCCCGGCAGAAGAATCCACGGATGAGGCGTGGAAATCCGGCTCGTCGGGCGGCTCGGTTTCGTCGGCGTGGAATTCGGGCTGCTCCGTCGGCGGCCCGTGCATCTCCTCCGCCGGCGCGTCATGCGCCATGGTCTCGGCGAGAAACTCGCCGCCGGTCTCCTCGCGCTCGGCTTCGCGCGCATTGGCGTCGGCTTCGGCTTCGCGGTCGGCTTCGAGCGCGGCCTCGCGGTCAGCGACCGGGATGCGGTAATAGTCGGGATGGATCTCGTTGAAGGCGAGAAAGCCGTGACGGTTTCCGCCATACTCGACGAAGGCGGCCTGGAGCGACGGCTCCACCCGCGTCACCTTGGCGAGATAGATGTTACCCTTGATCTGCTTCTTGGTGGACGTCTCGTAGTCGAATTCGATGAGACGAGTGCCGTCGAGCACCACCACCCGGGTCTCTTCCGGGTGGGCTGCGTCGATAAGCATGCGCTTGGTCATGCTGGTTAACTCCGTGGCGCGCGCATTCGCCCGCGCGAAGGACGGGCGGCGGCGTCATGTTGGTTGAGGCGAAGCCGACGGCGCCCCCGGTCGAAAGATCGGACCGGACAAGAGCAAGAATCATTTCAGGGCTCTTTTTCAGGGCTGCCGCATACCGGCACAGGCCGGGTCAGGCTTCGGGGTTTCATCAAACCGCGTGATCGTTAACGTCCCGGCGGGAAAGCGCCGATGCCGCGCCAAAATCGATGGGGACATCCTCGCCTGCAATATCGCCGCTTCGTCGCTGCTCCGGCCCCGTGCCGGAGTGTGCAGACCGCAGTATTTCGCGCAGTCAGAATACAGATTGCCGCCCTTATCCACAACCGGTTCCTGCGGCGCTCTGACGCAGTTCCCGCGATTGTGAAGGGCCGGGAGCCGGCCGCCAATGCCTGGAAACGCTTGTTAACCCGGCTTGCAGGGGTCATAAAGCCGGCGCACCATGCCTATGATAAGGTTGAAGCGGCGCCGATAAACGAGTCGCAGGCGCCTATCCGGACCAGGCCATGACATTTGAGCCGCCAAGTGAGCCGCCAAGAAAGCGAAGACCGATCAGATTTCTGTTGAAGGTCTTGTTCGTCTTTCTGCTGTTCGGCGGGCTGGCCGCGGCGGGGTTCGCCGCGCTGACAGTGTGGTATTTCGGGCGCGAATTGCCGGATTACAGCCAATTGGCCGATTACCAGCCGCCCGTCGTCACGCGCATTCATGCCGGCGACGGCAGGCTGCTGGCCGAATACGCCACCGAGAAGCGCATCTTCGTGCCGGTGAGCGCGATGCCGCCGCTGGTGACCCATGCCTTCGTCGCCGCCGAGGATCGCAATTTCTATACCCATTCCGGCATCGACCCGATGTCGATGGCGCGCGCGGCATTGACCGATCTCTTCCGTCTCGGCAGCAATCGCCGGCCGGTGGGCGCCTCGACCATCACCCAACAGGTGGCCAAGAACTTCCTCTTGAACAACGAGGTCTCGCTCACGCGTAAGATCAAGGAAGCCTTGATCGCCATACGCATGGAACAGGCGCTGAGCAAGGATCACATCCTCGAGCTTTACCTGAACGAAATCTATCTCGGCGGCGGCACCTACGGCGTCGCGGCCGCGGCGATCAACTATTTCGGCAAATCGCTCGACGAATTGACCGTCGAAGAGGCGGCGTTTTTGGCTGCGCTGCCCAAGGCGCCCAACAACTACAACCCGGAGCGCTTTCCCGAGGCCGCCAAGGAGCGCCGCGATTACGTGATCGACCGCATGCTCGAGGACGGCTACATCACCGACCAGCAGGCGGCCGACGCCAAGGCGAAACCCATCGTCCTCCATCATCGTGACGTCACCCAGACGGCGCGGGCCGATTATTTCACCGAAGAGGTGCGGCGCGAGCTTTCGGCCCGCTACGGCGACAAGATGCTGTACGAAGGCGGGTTGTCGGTCCGCACCAGTCTCGATCCGGCCTATGAGACGCTGGCGGAGAAATCGCTGCGCGGCGCGCTCATCGCCTATGACCGGCGCCACGGCTATCGCGGCGCGGTGGCGCATGTCGATGCCGGCGGCGACTGGCGCGCGCAGCTCGCATCCTTGCCCGCCGTGCCGGGCGCGGCCGATGCCGGCTGGACGACCGCCGCCGTGCTGGCGACGCCATCGGACGGCGCCGCGATCGGTCTCGCCGACGGACGGCACGGCAGGATTGCCTTGGATGACATGCGCTGGGCGCGCAAGAAACTCAGCGACGACAGTCTCGGTCCTAGCGTGACCAAGCCCGCCGATGCGCTCAGTCCGGGCGACGTCGTGCTGGTCGAGCGGCTCGACGGCCCCTTGGCCAAGGAGGGCGACGGCAGCTATGCGCTCAGGCAGATTCCGGCGGTGTCGGGCGCGATGGTCGTGATGGACCCGCATACCGGACGCGTGCTCGCCATGACCGGCGGCTTCAGCTACGAGATCAGCCAGTTCGATCGCGCCAACCAGGCCAAGCGCCAAACCGGTTCGGCGATCAAGCCCTTCATCTATCTCGCCGCGCTCGACCACGGCTTCACGCCCTCGACGCTGGTGCTGGATGCGCCGTTCGTGGTCGATCAAGGACCGGGATTGCCGAAATGGAATCCGACCAACTACGAACATCAATTCTACGGGCCGGTGCCGTTGCGGATCGGCATGGAGGAATCCCTCAACCTGGTCACCGCCCGGGTCGGCACCACCATCGGCCTCGACGTGGTCAAGCAATATGTCGAACGCTTCGGCATCCTCGACAACATGCCGTTGGAGAATGCGTTCATCCTGGGCGCGGGCGAGACCACGCCGCTCCGGCTGATGACCGCCTATTCGATGCTGGTCAATGGCGGCAAGCGCATCCACCCCACCTTCATCGACCGGGTGCAGGACCGCAACGGCCACACCATCTATCGCGCCGATGACCGCCCTTGCGACCAATGCAACGGCGTCGAATGGAGCAGCCAGGCGCCGCCTGATCTGCCGGACACGCGCGAGCAGATCGCCGATGAACGCAGCGCCTACCAGATCGTTTCCATGCTCGAAGGCGTGGTGCAGCGCGGCACCGGCCGCATCGTCAGCGCCGTGGGCAAGCCGCTCGCCGGCAAGACCGGCACCACCAACGATTCCGACGACACCTGGTTCATGGGCTTCTCGCCCGACCTCGCCGCCGGCGTCTATATCGGCTTCGATCAGCCCAGAAGCCTCGGCAAGCACGAGACCGGCGCGATGGTTTCGGCGCCGGCCTTCCGCGATTTCATGATGACGGCGCTGAAGGACAAGCCGGCGATTCCTTTCCGCATTCCGTCCGGCATCCGCCTTGTGCGGGTCAGCGCCAAGACCGGGCAGCTCGCCAAGCCCGGCGACCGGGACGTGATCTACGAGGCGTTCAAGCCCGGTACCGAGCCGAACGGCCAGCCTAGCCAGGTGGTGAACGGCAACGGCATTACGCTGGGCGCCGGCGACATCGTTCCCGGCGTTGGCGCATCCAATACCGACGACAGCGGCCCGCAAACCGCTCCCTCGAGCGGCACCGGCGGCTTATACTGATCCGGTTTCGGTCGTCCGGAATTGGCGAGGGTTGAGGCATGCGTGCCGAGATAGATACGATGGCGGTCGAGATTCGGCGCTCCATGGCGTTGCTGCGGAGGCATCTTTGACTGGGATAAATCGACCAGCCGGCTCGATGAACTGAACCGACTCGTCGAAGCCCCCGATTTCTGGAACGATTCCACGCGTGCGCAATCGCTCATGCGCGAGCGCACCCACCTCGAAAAGGGAGTCGGCGGCTACAAGCGCATCGAGCGCGAGCTCGAGGACACGCTGGAACTGGCCAATATGGCCGAGGCCGAGGGCGACAATGCCACGCTGAACGAGGCGCAGAAGGCGCTCGAAAAGCTCCGCGACGAGGTCAAGGCGCGCGAGATCGAAAGCCTGCTTTCCGGCGAGGCCGACGCCAACGATGCCTATGTCGAGGTTCATCCCGGCGCCGGGGGCACCGAGGCGCAGGATTGGGCCGAGATGCTCTTGCGCATGTATATGCGCTGGGCCGAGCAGCACGGCTACAAAATCGAATGGATCGAGGAAAGCGCCGGCGAAGGCGCCGGTATCAAATCGGCCACCATCAAGGTCATGGGCGAGAACGCCTATGGCTGGCTCAAGACCGAAAGCGGCGTCCACCGTCTGGTGCGGATTTCGCCTTTCGATGCGAATGCGCGGCGGCAGACCAGTTTCGCCTCGGTCTGGGTCTATCCGGTGGTGGACGACAAGATCGAAATCGAAATCATCGACAAGTATCTGCGCGTCGACACGTATCGCTCGTCGGGGGCGGGGGGTCAGCACGTCAACAAGACCGACAGCGCCGTGCGCATGACCTATCAGCCGCCGGGCAGCGATCCCGTGGTGGTGGCCTGCCAAAGCGAGCGCTCGCAGCACCAGAATCGCGCCAAGGCCACCGCCATGCTCAAGGCGCGGCTCTACGAGAACGAATTGCAGAGACGGGAAGCCCAGACCGATGCCATGAACGCCACCAAGACCGATATCGGCTGGGGGCACCAGATTCGCTCTTACGTGCTGCAGCCCTATCAGATGGTCAAAGATCTACGCACCGGGGTCGAAACCGGCAATACCGGTGCGGTGCTCGATGGCGGTCTCGACCGCTTTCTCGAAGCCTCGCTCGCCGCTCGCATCAAGGGTGCCGATGCCATCAACCGCAAAGAAGCCAAGGCGGAATAGGGCCGGGCTTTCTCTCTAACCCTTGGAATTAGCTGAAAAATTGTCACGCCCGGCGGGTTCGGCTGGACGTCAACCCTGGCTGCAGCCGTTTCCGGTTTAACCGGTGACAAGTTGAGATCATGAGAACAAAAGGTTAACGAATGTTCCTTTTGTCAAGACTCACCATGTTATGGTAAATTGCTGATTAAGCTTGGATTCAGACGATGGGGACAAGCCGCCGAAACCGGGTTTTGAGGGGCCGAGAGGGGAGTCCAGATGGATTATTCGGTTCTGGTGATGAGGAAGCGGGCGCGTATCGAAGCGCGGCCGGAATCAGATGATCGGAAAACCGAAGCCGAGCAGCGCCAGGCTGCCGACGAACAGATTGCCGCCCCATTGCTCGATCCGCGCCTGATGCAACGGAAAACGTTCCGCGATCAGGGCGGTAGCACTGCCGAGGATCAAGCCGATCGCGCCCAGAATGAAGAACACCGCCGCCTCCGTTTGCCGAACTGGCCCGTCCCTTATCCCATGGCGAAGTAAAGATTTGGTTGCGGGGCCTGGTAGGGGCATGTCCAAAAACATTCACTAAAATTTAAGATGATTTGAATTCATCGCCGGAAAGCGGCGAGCATTGGAGAGGCGGGGGCGTGGCGTTAAATCTGAGAAATTGGCGTGTTTGGGGACATGTCGCTGTCGCGACCATGCTGTCGTACCTGGTGCTGGCAGTGGTCATGCCGGTGGAAGCGTTCGCCCACGTCAAATGGTTCGCCCATTACGACATAGAGCAGCAGCAGCTGCCTCTGAGACAGGTCTTGAACCCCGTCTTTTGGCAGCTCACCGCCACCGCGGCGGTCCTGCTCTGGCTGTTGAGCTATGTGGAGCGGATCAGGCTCGGCGAAATCATCTTGCGCTCGATCGAGGACATGACCGCGGATCTCCGGCCACGCGCCGAAGCGCTTTACCGCGGCGGCACGGCGGTGTTCTTCACCGCGCTTTTTGCGTTGGGCGGCATCATTTTAACGCCGGAGCTCAAGACCGAGTGGTCGGTCATACCCTGGCTCGAAGCCGGAATCGTGGTCGGCATGTTCTGGCGCCGGACCATGATTTTTTCAGCCCTGGGCATCGCCTTCCTTTATGCCTACGGCGTCGCCACCTACGGCATCTACCACATGCTGGATTACCCGATTTTCCTGGGTTTGGCGGCCTATCTCGGCCTGACCGGGCTCGATCTCAAGCTGTTCGATTTGCGTCCGCTCGACGTCGCGCGCTGGGCCGCTTCGCTGACGCTGATGTGGGCGTCGGTCGAGAAATGGGCCTATCCGGATTGGACCTATCCGCTATTGCAGTCCCGTCCCGAGATCGCCTTCCACCTCGATCCGACCTTCTACATGATCGCGGCCGGCGTACTCGAATTCAGCCTGGCCTTTTCGCTGCTGTGGACGCCGCTGGTGCGCCGTTCGGGGGCGCTCGTGCTGGCCTTCATGTTCATCAGCGCTATCCTGGATTTCGGCAAGATCGACGCGGTCGGTCATCTCATGATCATCGTGATCCTGTTCGGCATCGTTGCCGACGACAAGCCGGACGAACAACACCCGCCCCTGCTGGCGCCGGTGGGCTATATCGCGGCGTTGGCCTTCTATCTCGTGGCTTATTACGGGCTGCATGAGTTGATCTACGGCACCTCGGTGTGGTGAACGCGGGGCACCGCTAACCATCCGTTAACCATACTTCGTGAATTTCGCTTTAATGGGCGGCCGGCCATTTGTCCCGGGCTCTGCCCACTGCGTGATGCCAATCATTTTCCGAGAGTTTTAAGGGAACGTTAGCCGCGTTGACGGCAATCTCAAGTGGGTCAGCCTGCTTTGGGATCGGACAGGTGTTTAAGTCATTCGCACCAAACCTTCGTAAAGGGATCGGCGTCGCGGCCGGGACGGTCCGCGCTGTCGCGGTGACCATCCGCGGCAAAATTCTGCTCGCCTATATCGCCATGGCGGCGATCACGGCCTTCGTCGGCATTTACGCGATCACCAGCGTCACCGAAGCCGGCCGCCTGGTCGTCCAGACCTATGACAAACCGCTGATGTCGATCAGCTATGCGCGTCTCGCGATGTCCAACTTCACGGCCATGCAATTGGCGCTGGCGGAGCGGGTGCGCAGCGCCAGTTACAAGGAACAACACGCGCTCGACGAGCGCATGGACGATTTCGCCCAATCCGTGGCCGAGGATCTGGCGGTGACGGAAGAGCGTTCGATGTCCGACCGCGCCATCGCGGTGGCTCATGACACCGCCCGCGCCGCCGCCGCATGGAACATGCTGCGCCGCAAGCTCATCAACGGCAATAACGACGAGAAGGACCGGCAGACGCTCCAGCAGCACGCCGCGCCCATCCTCGACGACTTCGATACCCTGGCCGAGCTCACGGCCGATGACGGATTCAAGGATCGCGAGCGCGCGCTGAATTCGATCGAAACCTACCGCCAGATCACGATGATCGCGACCCTTGGCGCGTTGATGATCGGTGTTCTGATTGCCTTGGTGTTGGCGCGGCGCATGGTGCTGCCCATTGCCGAAGCCTCCGCGGCCGCGCGCCGCATCGCCCAGGGCGAGCTCAATGTCGAGATCGTCGCCGAAGGCAAGGACGAGCTCGGCCAGCTGCTGGGCTCCATGGCGGTGATGCGCGACAACATTCGCGGCATGATGGACCGCGAGATCGCCGCCCGCCGCTCGGCTCAGACTCGCCTCGTCAACGCCATCGAGAGCACTGCGGAAGGCGTCATCCTGGTCGACGGCGGCGGCAAGATTCTGATCTCCAATTCGCGCATCGCGTCGTTCTTCCCCGCCCTCGGCTTGACCGTGGGCATGCCGTTGCCGGCGGTGCTGGACAGCGGCGAATTGCGCTTGCCTGACGGCCGTTGGCTCAGCTTGAGCCGCAGCGCCACCGCGGATGGCGGCTATGTCGTCATCGTCAGCGACATCTCCGCGCTCAAGGAACGCGAGATCATGCTGCAATCGGCCAAGGAGCAGGCGGAAACCGCGAACCGCGCAAAAACCGAATTCCTGTCCAATATGGGGCATGAGCTGCGCACGCCCTTGAACGCGGTGATCGGATTCTCCGAAATCATCGCCAAGGAGATGTTCGGGCCGGTCGGCCAGCCTTCCTACAAGGAATTCGCATCTGACATTCTCCGCAGCGGCAGCCACCTGCTCGAGATCATCAACGATATCCTCGACATCGCCAAGTGCGAGGGCGGCAGTCTGCAGATCGTGCCGGAGCCGGTCGATGTCGTCGAGCTTTTGACGCGCAGCGCCGAAATCGTGATGCCGCAAAGCCAGCGCGGCAATCTCACGGTCACCGTGGAGAAGCCCCAGGAGCCGTTGTGGCTGCTGGCCGATCCGGCGCGTGCGCGGCGCATCGTCCAACATCTCCTCTCCAACGCGGTCAAGTTTACCCCGGCGGGCGGCCAGGTCACCTTGTCCGCCTCGCGGCTGGTGCCCGGCTGGATCGCTCTCAAGGTCGCCGACACCGGCATCGGCATGCGCGCCGAGGATATTCCGGTCGCGCTGTCGCCTTTCGGCCAGATCGACAGCAGCCTGTCGCGCAAATACGAAGGCACCGGCCTGGGATTGCCCTTGTGCAAGGTGTTCGCCGCGTTGCATGGCGGCAGCCTGGACATCGAAAGCAGCCCGGGAAAAGGCACCGTGGTTACGGTCGTTCTGCCCGAGGCCGTGAGCGATACGCAATCGCTGACCGTGGCGAGTTGAGGGCTCGACCGATGACGCAGCATTCCGCAAATCGGCAGCAATGACGACGCTTGAAAAGAATTTCGCCGGCCGACCCCCCATGGGATGGCTGCCGGCGGTTTTGTGCGGGCTCATTTTGGGCACGTTGGGGTTGTGCGGTTTGGCGGTTCTGCTCGTAACCGGATATTCTTACGACCGCACCGCGGCGGCGACCCCGATCTCGCAACTTCAGTCGTTGAAGGAGGACTATCGCCGGCCGGACGCGGTTCCATTTCCGGCCGAGAATCCCTATTCCAAGGCCAAGGCTGATCTCGGCCGCATGCTGTTCTTCGATCCGATCATTTCCGGCAACGGCACGCGCTCCTGCGCCAGCTGCCACAATCCGTCCCTGTCCTGGGGCGACGGATTGCAGCGCGCCATCGGCGTTGGGCAGACGCCGCTGCCGACGCGCGCGCCGACCCTTCTCGATATCGCCTGGATCGAGCTTCTGGGCTGGGACGGGCATCTCGGGAATCTCGAAGCGGTCACCTTCGCGCCGATCACCGGGGTCGACAACATGGGCCGCAAGGAAGAGGACCTGATCAGCCTGCTCCAGGGCATTCCCGGCTATGTGCGCGCCTTCGCCGCGGCCTTCCCGCCCGACGGGGCCATCAACCGGAACCATATCGAGCTCGCGCTTGCGACGTACGAGCGCACCATCGTGGCTGGGGAATCGCCGTTCGACCGCTGGATCGCCGGCGACGAACACGCCATCGACGCTTCGGCCAAGCGCGGCTTCGCTTTGTTCAACGGCAAAGCCGGCTGCGCCGAATGCCATTCGGGCTGGAACTTCACCGACGGCGCTTTCTACGATATCGGCGTGGGGCAGGGCGATGACATCGGCCGCGCCAAGATATTCAAGAACTCGCCCAAGCTCCAATACGCCTTCAAGGTGCCGACGCTCCGGGACGTGGCGCGGCGCGCGCCCTATATGCACAACGGCTCGGAACCGACGCTTGAAGCGGTGATCGATCTCTATGATCGCGGCGGGATCGACCGGCCGAGCCGTTCGGATCTGATCAAGCCGCTCCACCTGAGCGACCAGGAGAAGGCCGATCTGATCGCCTTCCTCAAGACCCTGAGCGAGGATCGCTCCGCGCCCGTCGCCGTTCCCGAATTGCCGCGCTGAATCCTACTGGACGGATACTTTGAGGTGCATCGTCGGGTGGATGGCGCACAGCACGGTGAAGGTACCCTGCTTGTCGAACACCAGATCGACGGTCGATCCCACCGGTTGCTCGCCGGAATCGAATTTCATCGTCGGGGAATCGACGTAGATATGGTGCGTTACATTGTCGTCGTTGACGATGTGAACCGTCGTGCCGGCGGCAATTTGCAACTCATCGGGCGCGAATTTCCGGTTTTTCTGGCTGACATTGACGGTGGCGGCCAGAGCGGCCGAAGCCGCGAATAGCGTTAAAACGACAAGCCCGGCCCGAAACCATCGCTGCATGGGTTGTTCCTCGAATCCACAGTAACCGCGGCATCATAGCAGCGAACGTCGCCGCCTGAAACCGCGACTCGCGTCCGGCGGCCAGTCGCGCCGGTTGGTACCGCAAACCCGAAGTCAGGGCGGAAGAACGAATCGCAAGCCTACGCCATATGCCATTGCGCGGTTGCCGGAACATGATTCGCGAAACGGAAGGGCGGCACACACATCGCACCCGAAACAACAAGGCGAGAGCGTCGAATCCGCGGCGAAGGAATTCCGGTCTGGCGGCAATCGAAAGGTGACACGGTGTCACGTCCGGTTTACGGTCAAGGATGGTGAGGTTTCATAAAGGAGGTAGGATAACCATGCGCGGTTTGGCAGTAGCTGTTTGCTCTCTGCTATTCCTCGCCGGCTGCACCACGTGGAATTCCGCCGTCGATAAAATGTTTAGTTCACACAATGCCCAACCGCAGCCAGCGGGGCCGGTGACAAATATAGATCGCTGTATCGATTTTATGCAGAAAGCCTATCCCGATGCCCACTTTGAAGTATCCAACAAACGCATCGCCACGCATGCAAATGAATCGGTTATCGATATTCAAGGTACGCGGGACGACGTGCCTGTCGGCGGGAAAATGCCGCGCGTCATCGCCGTGCAATGCCGGTTTGAGAGCGGCGTCATCGCGGAATTCCATTGGACCTCTGCCCCATTGCCGTAAATGTTTTTTACAACCCGGTAAACTCGGGTGTGATTTCGGCTCTCGAATACATACCGGGATATTTCGGAATCTCGGATAACCCCTAAGTAGATTCCGAACCTTCCATTGCGGGCAGATGAATTGTTTTCTTGGCGAACGATAACAAAGGGAGGCAGCGGTTATGGAAACGTCTCATCTCATCCGACTGGACATCAAGCATTATCAGGAACTGTTGAAGCTCAACGGAATTTCTGATGAGAAGCGATCGATCGTGCGGAGATTACTCGCCGATGCGGAAGTGCAATTGGCTTCCGCCGAGGCGAACGAGGTTATGCGCAAGCAAGCGTGACCGCCTTCTACGCTGTTGCGACGCCCGTAAAAATATCGCGCTTACGACGCCTTGGCCGCTTCCAACACCTCTTCGGCATGGCCCGGTACCTTGACCTTGCGCCATAGTCCGCGGATCACGCCTTTCTCGTCGATCAGGAAGGTCGAGCGCTCGATCCCCATGTATTTGCGCCCGTACATGCTTTTCTGCACCCACACGCCGTAACGCTCGGT
Organism: Allostellaceae bacterium; assembly: GCA_035602175.1. GTDB lineage: Bacteria > Pseudomonadota > Alphaproteobacteria > ATCC43930 > CGMCC-115725 > REEB95. The sequence goes on along the minus strand of DATNMV010000182.1, from coordinate 13,520 downwards.
GACCTTGCCTTCCGCGTCCGAAGCAAGGGTGAAGGGCAGATGGTATTTTTTCTTGAACTTGTCGTGCGCCGCCACGCTGTCCCGCGACACGCCGATGATGACGGCGTCGACCTTGCGGAAATTCGGAATTCCGTCGCGGAAGGCGCAGGCCTCGGCGGTGCAGCCCGAGGTGTCGTCCTTGGGATAAAAATAGAGCACGACCTTCTTGCCCTTGAACTCGCCGAGCTTGATCTTGCCGCCGCCATCGGTCGGCAAGGTGAAGTCGGGGGCCTTGTCGCCGATCTCGAGACTCATGCGCTGCCTTCCTTCTCCCGTTTAGCCGTCTTGCCCGGCGCCGCGATCAGCGTCTCATAGAGCCGCAACGCGCGCTTGGCGTTCGCATCCATATCAGCTTTCAGGCCGGCGAAGTCAACCGCGCCCGCGCCCTTGGCCAGGATGGATTTAAGCGCCGGCGCGGCCTGGCTTTCCTCAAACGGCTCCTCGATGGTGAGCTTCAGCAGACTCTGCACGTTGCGCCACAGCATCAGGGCGGCGACCAGAGTCTCCGCCTCCGGACGCGTCAGCGCGCCGCATTCGGCGAGCGCCCGCAGCGCCTCGCGCGTGTTTTGGCGGAGCGCTTGCGGCGCGCGCCATGCATCGCGCAGTTGCAGATATTGGGCAATGAACTCGATGTCGACCATGCCGCCGCGCCGGTGTTTGACCTCGAAAGCCGGCGGCTTGCGATGCGCCGCGGCGATACGCAGTCGCATATCGGCGACTTCGGCGGCGAGCTTGGCGGGATCGCGCTTGCGGATCAGCACCGCGCGTACTTCGTCCATTACCCGGCTGCGCAACGCTTCCGGCCCGGCCACGGCCCGGGCGCGGGTCAGCGCCATGTGCTCCCAGGTCCAGGCCGACTCCTCGTGATAAACGCGGAAAGCCTCGAGGCTCGATGCGATCGGCCCGGCCGTGCCCGAGGGCCTCAAACGCATGTCCACGTCGTAAAGGTTGCCTTCGCCCGTCAGCGCGGTGAGCGCGTTGATGAAGCGTTGGCACAGCCGCGCGTAATAGGCGGTAACCGGCAACGACCGCGCGCCGCCGGTCGATTCGCCGACGCCGGGCGCGTCATAGATCAAGATCAGATCGAGGTCCGAGACGAATGTCATTTCGCGGCTGCCGAGCTTGCCGAGGCCCAGCACCGTAAAAGCGCCGCCCGCCACGGTGCCGTGAGCGCGCGCGAATTCGGCCGCCGTCCGCTCGAACAGCTGCTCGATCGCGCTTTCGGCGATATCGGCGAAGGCGGCGCCCGCCGCCTCGCCGTCGAGGTGATGGCGCAGCAGCTGCACGCCCACCTGGAATTTGCGCTCGCCGACCCAGCGCCGGGCGAGATCGAGCGTCTCCTCGTAATGCCGCGCGCGGTCGAGCAACTGGCGGAGATCGGCGGTCAAGGCTTCGCGCGGCGGCGGCTTCTCGAAAAAATCGGCAGTCAACCCGCTCTCGATCAGGCCGGGCCTGAGCGCCAGCGCCTCCGCCAGATGCGGCGCCGCCCCCATGATCTCGGCGATCAGTCCGATCAAACCGGGGTTCTGATAGAGCAGGGAGAAGAGCTGCACGCCGGCGGGCAGCCGGCTGAGATACTGGTCGTAGCGGAGGAGGGCGGTATCGGGATTGGACGACGCGCCGAAGGCCTTGAGCAGCTCGGGCACCAGCTCGGTCAAAAGCTCGCGCGCGCGCTGGCTGCGTGTCGCACGGTAGCGGCCGTGATGCCAGCCACGGATGATCGCGGCGATATGGGAGGGATCGGCGAAGCCCAATCCCGACAGCGTCTTCAAGGTTTCGGGGTCGTCTTCGCTGCCGGTGAAGACCAGATTGCCGGGCGCGGCGAGCGAAGGCGATTCCTCAAACAGCCTGGCGTAATGGCTTTCGACTGCGCTCAGCACGCGAGTCAATTCGGCGGCGAAGCTCGCGGGCGAATCATAACCCATGAACACGGCAATGCGGCGCAAGCCTTCTTCATCCGCCGGGATAGTGTGGGTCTGCGCGTCTTCGACCATCTGCAGACGATGCTCGACGCGGCGCAGAAAGCGATAGGCCGCGCTCATCGTCTCGGCGGCCTCGATGGTGATGTGCCCCGCTCGCGCGAGCGCCGCGAGCGCCTGGCAGGTGCCGGTGACGCGCAAGGCCGGCTCGCGTCCGCCCCAGATCAATTGCTGCGTCTGGGCGAAGAATTCGATCTCGCGAATGCCGCCCCGGCCCAGCTTGATGTTATGTCCGGCCACGGCGATGGTCGCGCCGCCCATGTGCGCATGGATCTGGCGCTTGATCGAATGGATGTCCTGGATGGCGGCGAAATCGAGATGCTTGCGCCACAGGAACGGCCCCAGCGCGGCGAGGAAATCACGGCCCGCCTCGAGATCGCCCGCCACCGCCCGCGAGCGGATGAGCGCGGCGCGTTCCCAATTCTGTCCGGCGCTCTCGTAATAAGAGATCGCCGCCTCGAGCGACAGCACCGGCGGGGTCGAGCCCGGATCGGGCCTGAGGCGCAAATCGGTGCGGAAGACGTAACCCTCCGCCGTGCGTTCCTCCATCATGCGCACCAACTCATGCGCCAGGCGGGTGTGGAAGAACTGCAGGTTGCGCGGTCCGCTATAGCGGGTTTTTTCCGCGTCGAACAATAAAATCAGGTCGATGTCGCTCGAATAATTGAGCTCGCCGGCGCCGAGCTTGCCGACGCCCAGGACGATGAATCCGCTGCCGTGCGCCGGGTCGGCGACGTCCCGCGGCTCGATCTCGCCCTTGGCCGCGGCGTCGGCAAGCAGATGGCGCGTGACCAGCGACAGCGCCCCCTCGGCAAAGGCGCTTAACGCCCCGGTCACCTTCTCGACCGGCCATAAGCCGGCGATGTCGGCGACGCCGATGACCAAGGCGGCCTGCCGCTTCAGCGCCCGAAGGGCGGCCATCAGCGCGTCTCGCCCATCCTGGGGCTTGAGATCGCGGTTGAGACGGTCTAGGAGTTCGGCGAAAGTAGCCTCGGGGCCGGTTTGCCAAAGCCGCATAAGCAGGCCGGGTTCCTTGAGACAGCAATGGGTTAGGAACGGGCTGTTGCCGAAAAGCGACGAGAGCAGGGCACGGCCCGAAGATTCAGCGGCGAAATCGCGCATGAAAGCGGCAAGTTGCGGTTCGTGCAGGTCTTCGGCCGCCTCGCGCCAACGCGTGAATCCGACCGCGACGGATTCCTCATCGGCGGGAAGCGGGAGACTCTTGTAGGTGTGGGAAGATAAGGATGGCATGAACGGCGCGCCGCGACAGGATTCGCCGGAGACTGCGCGCCAACCCGAACCCGGTCAAGGCCGAGGCAACGCGCATCTCCGCTTCTTGCGGTACTTGGCCTATGGCCTAGCGGTTTGCATCGTGCTGTGCATCGGCTTGATCGGCTACGGCTTGTGGATGCTGTCGCAGGGGCCCGTGTCGCTGGACCGCTTCACCCCCTACCTGTCGAATTCGCTGTCGAGCGGTCCGCACGGCGTCGAGGTTGCCATCGACCGCACGGTGTTGAGCTGGGAGCCGGGTCTGAGCTTCCAGCTGGTCACCACCGGCGTCCATCTTGTGCAGCCCGACAGCGGCGCGCAGCTCACCTTCCGCGAGATGGAGATGGTGCTTAGTCTCCGGGCGCTGCTCTTCGGCACCATCGCGCCGTCGCGCCTTATCCTCACCGAGCCGCAGCTGCGGCTGGAACGCACCGCCGACGGGTCGTTCCATCTCGGCTTGGGCGACGAAAACCAGGGTACGGGGGGACAGGAGGGGCAAGAAGACACCTCCGAATTCTGGGGCAACCGCCTGGTCAAGGACATCGCCGATCCGCTCAACGGTTCGGGCCCTTTGGGATATCTTACGCAACTCGAGATCCGCAACGCCACGCTCACCGTCGACGACCGTTCGCTCGACGTCGTGTGGAACGCCCACCTCACCGATCTGTCGCTGCATCGCAGCGGCGACGGGCTCGCCGGCACGCTGCAACTCGCCGCCGGCATCGGCGACAACCAGGCGCTGATCCACGGCGATCTCGTCTACAATCGTCCGGGCGATCTCGTCGTCGGTTTCAACTTCACCGGTCTGAACCCGGCGCTGTTCGGGCTTGCCGCGCCGGCGCTGTCGCCGCTCGCGGCGGTGGATTTGCCGGTGACCGGCGTGGTCCGCATCGCGCTCGATACCGAAAAGCTCGGCATCAGCGGCGCGTCCTGCGATCTGGTTTTTGGCGAAGGCGCGCTCCGGAACGCGGATCTGCCGGATGGTTCGGCGGTGATATCGAAGGGCGCGCTCAAGGCGAGCTACGATCTCGCCGCGGGCCGCGTCACCATCGACAATTTCGCGCTCGACGTCGGCGGCACCAACGCCGTCGTCACCGGCACGGTCGACCATATCGGTTCCGGTCTGCTGGCGGGCGGCTGGCCGCAGGCCTTCGATGTGGCGCTACAAATGGACGTGCAGAACATGTTGCTCGACGATTTTCCCCATCTCTGGCCCGAGCGGGTCGGGCCGCGGACGCGGAGCTGGGTCACCAAGCACATCCGTGACGGCATCGTCGACAACATGAAAGCGGCGCTCGAATTCCACGTCGACACCGCGCCGGACGTGGCGAAGCCGATCGACGTCAGCCGTTTCGACGGCACCGCCAGCTATCACAATCTCACGGTCGAGTATTTCGCGCCGCTCGAGCCGGTGCGCGGCATCGACGGCACCGCCACCTTCGATCGCACGCGCATCGATTTCGTGCCGTCCAGCGGCCATGTGCTGGGCGCGCAGGTGGTGAGCGGCACGGTCAAGCTGGTCAAGCTCGACACCAACGACGAAACCGCCGACGTCGACGTCAACGTCCACGGTCCTTTGCATGACGCCCTTACCGTGCTCGATACCGATCCGCTGGACTACGCGAAGGCCCTGTCGCTAGACGCCGTACATGCCGCGGGTACGTTCGATGCGCATCTGTTCTTCGAGGTGCCGCTCAAACACGATCTCGACCTCGACGAGGTGATCTACCGTACCGAAGCCGATCTCGCCGGCGTCGCGGTGCCGCAGGCGCTGTTCGGGCAGGATCTGGGCGCGGGCGCCTTCAAGATGACACTCGACAGCAATGCCCTGAAGATCGACGGCGATGCCGAGCTGGCGGGCGTGCCGGTCAAGCTGGATTGGACCGAAAGCCTGAAAAGCAGCGATCCGGTCAAGCGGCGCTATGCGGTGCGCGGGCGCGTCGACGATGCCGGACGGCAGCGTCTCGGCATCGATTATCCCTCATTTGCCGTGATCCACGGCCCGGTCGATGTCGATCTGCTCTACAGCCTGTCGCGCAACAACCGGGCGCAGGCGGCGATCGCGGCCGATCTCAAGGATGCGAGCGTCGATCGCTCCGAGATCGGCTGGACCAAGCCGGCGGGCGTGCCGGCCAACGTCAAGTTCGGGCTCGATTTAGACGGCGACAAGCTGACGGCGATCCGCGACGCGGCGCTGCAAGGCAACGGCGCCGAAGGCAGCCTGTCGGCGAGTTTCGACAAGGACGGGCTGGTGCGCCTCGATGTGCCGCGTCTCAAGGCCGGCAACACCGACGCCGCGGGTTTTATCCAACGCACGCCGCAAGGCGTGTTCCACGTCTCGATTTCGGGCGCGAGCTTCGACGCCAGCGGCATGTTCGACAATCTGTCGAACTCGTCCTCCGACGACGCCAACGCCAAGCCGCTGGCCGTCGACGCCAAGCTCGGCCGGCTGGTGCTCGGCGAGAACCGCGCGGTGACCGATCTGTCGGCCAGGCTCGAAAGCGACGGCCCGCATTGGAAACAGGCCAATGTCGACGGCATGCTTTCCGAACGGCGACCGATCACAGTGCGGTTCGGCGGCGAGCAGGGGCCGGGCAAGTTCCGCCTCCAGGCCGACGATTTCGGCGCGCTGCTGCGGTTTCTCGACGTGACGGACAACATCACCGGCGGCACGTTCCAGGTCACCGGCAACGCGGTCGACGACAAGGGCAAGCGCGTGCTCAAGGGCGAAATCCGGGGCGCCAATTTTCTTCTGGTTAAGGCGCCGCTGTTCGCCAAGCTGCTGTCGCTGTCTTCGTTCTCCGGCATCAACGGAATGCTGAACGGCGAGGGCATTCCCTTCACCGCGCTCGAAGCAGACATCGTCTATGGCGGCGGCGGCATCGCGGTCAGCGACCTGCGCGCCTATGGCGGCGCGATCGGCGTCAATGTTGACGGCAACGTGGATTACCAGGCCGGCACGCTCGACGCTTCGGGCACGCTGGTGCCGGCCAACATCCTCAACACCGTGCTGGGCAACATACCGGTCATCGGCAGCCTGATTCTGGGCGGCGACCGGCAGGGCATATTCGCCGCCAATTTCCGCATCGCCGGCACGATCAACGATCCGCAGGTCGCGGTCAATCCTCTGAGCGCGGTCGCGCCCGGCGTGTTGCGCAAGTTGTTTTTCTTCAAGGCGTGGAATCCGGCGCCCGCGTCCAAGTCCTCGACCTCGCAAAGTCCGCCGCCCGGCGATCCGGGTTCCGCCGGCGGCGGGGCGAACTAGACCGGCTTCACCAGCGCGTGGCGCTTCCTGCCCGCCGACAGCTTGATGACGCCTTCGGCGTTCAAGTCCTTCAGGGTCAGAAGCCGTTTCTCGTCATCGACCACTTCGTCATTGACGCGCGCGCCGCCGCCGCGCACCAGCCGTCGCGCCTCGCCCAGGCTCGGTGCCAGGCCCGCTTTGTGGAAATAGTCGATCGCCGGGTGGCCCTTGGTCAGCTCGGATTTGAGCGCCTCGATCACCGGCAGGTCGCCGCCGATGCCACCCTCGGCGAAAACGCGCCGCGCGGTTTCGGCGGCGGCATCCGCGGCCTTGCGCCCGTGACAAAGCGCCGTGGCCTCGGTGGCGAGCACGATCTTGGCGTGGTTGATCTCGCTGTCCTTGAGCTTCTCCAGCTGCTTGATCTCGTCGATCGGCAGATCGGTGAACAGCCTGAGGAAGCGTCCGACATCCGCGTCCTCGGTGTTGCGCCAGTATTGCCAGTAGTCGTAGGGGCTGAGCTTCTCGGCGTTGAGCCAGACCGCGCCCTGTGCCGACTTGCCCATCTTGGCGCCGGACGAGGTCGTGATCAAAGGCGAGGTGATGCCGAAGAGCTCGCGGTTGTCGACGCGCCGTCCCAATTCGATCCCCAGGACGATGTTGCCCCACTGGTCGGAGCCGCCCATCTGCGCCGTGCATTGATGCCGCCGCGCCAGCTCGATGAAGTCATAGGCCTGCAGCACCATGTAGTTGAATTCGAGGAAGGAAAGCGGCTGCTCGCGTTCGAGTCGCAGCTTGACGCTGTCCATGCCCAGCATGCGGTTGACCGAGATCAAGCTGCCGTATTCGCGCAGGAACGGAATGTATTCGAGCCGGTCGAGCCATTCGGCGTTGTCCACCATCACGGCGTCGCTCGGCCCCTTGCCGAAGGCGAGGAATTTCTCGAACACGCGACGGATGCCGGCCATGTTGGCGGTGATCTGCGCGTCGCTCAAAAGCTGGCGGCTTTCGTCCTTGCCCGAGGGATCGCCCACCTTGGTGGTGCCGCCGCCCATGAGAACGATCGGCCGGTTGCCGGTCTTCTGCCACAGCCGCAGCAACATGATCTGCAAAAGACTGCCGATATGAAGGCTGTCGGCGGTACAATCGAATCCGATATAAGCGGTCACCGGCCCGGCGGCGAGGCGCTTGTCGAGCCCGGCGCGGTCGGTGATTTGGTGCAGAAAGCCGCGCTCTTCGGCGGCGGCGAGAAAAGAGGACTGGGTTTTGGCCATCGGCGGTTCGGCGTGCTTTAGCACACTGGCGGGCGCGCGTCAGCCATGAGCGCGGGGCTGATTCGCGCCGTCGGGCTGATGAGCGGCACCTCGCTCGACGGCGTCGACGCCGCCTTCATCGAGACCGACGGCGAAACGCGGGTCGCTGTGGGCCCGGCGCTCACCATTCCCTATGAGCGCGATCTGCGCGCGCGCCTGCGCGCCGCGCTCGGCGGCAGGGGGCCGGCGGCCGAGGCCGAAGCCGCGATGACCCATGCCCACGCCGCGGCGATCGACGCGCTGTTGTCGAATCATCAACTGCCGAAGCCGGATGTCATCGGTTTTCACGGCCATACCATCCTGCACCAGCCCCGCCAGGGCCGGACCTGGCAGCTGGGCGACGGCGCGTTACTCGCCACTCTCACCGGCATCGACGTCGTCAACGATTTCCGCAGCGCCGACGTGGCGGCGGGCGGCGAGGGCGCGCCTTTTGTTCCGCTCTATCATCGGGCCTTGGCCGCGGGTCTCGAGAAGCCGCTGGCGGTGCTCAACATCGGCGGCGTCGCGAATGTCACCTGGATCGGACCGAGAGAGACCGACATCCTCGCCTTCGACACCGGACCCGGCAATGCGCTGATTGACGACTGGGCGCTGGCGCATACCGGCAAGCCGGTGGACGAAGGCGGCGCGCTGGCGCGGGCCGGCCATGCGGATGAAAACCGCCTGGCGCGTTTCCTGGATCATCCCTATTTCGCGCGGCGTCCGCCGAAATCTCTCGATCGCGATGAGTTTGCCTCCTTCATGCCCCAGGGCCTGTCGCCCGAAGACGGCGCCGCGACCCTTGCCGCCTTGACCGTAGCGGCGATCGCCGCGGCGCAGCGGCATTTCCCCGCGGCGGCGCGGCGCTGGCTGGTCACCGGCGGCGGGCGGCACAACTCCCTTTTGATGGAGCTGCTGCGGCAGAAGCTTAAAGCGCCGGTCGCGCCGGTTGAATCCTGCGGCTGGGACGGCGACGCGCTCGAAGCCCAGGCCTTCGCCTATCTCGCGGTGCGCTCGCTGAAGGGCCGGCCCTTGAGCCTGCCCGGCACCACCGGCGTCAAAGCGCCGACCGCGGGCGGAAAGCTCCACCGCGCGCGCTAGCCGCCGAAATGGGCGCCGCCATTGACGTGGATCACCTGGCCGGTGATCAGCCGCGCCTGCGGGCCGCAGAGATAGCGCACCATCGCCGCCACCTCCGCCGGCGTGACGCGGCGGCCCAGCGGAAAGCTGCGCCCTTCATGGTGCTGCGGCGTGGTGCTGACGCTGGCGGCGTTGCGCACCGTGTCCACCAGGCCGGGCGAGACGCAATTGACGGTGATGCCGTCCGCCGCCAGTTCCAGCGCCAGCGCCCGCGTCATGCCTTCGAGCCCCGCCTTGGCGGAAGCGATGTGCGTGCGTAGCTTGGCGCCGGTTTGCCCCGTCATGCCGCTGATATTGACGATGGCGCCGCCTTTGCTTTTGCGCAGATGGGGCAGCGCGGCGCGGGCGCAGAGATAGGCGCCGTCGAGGATGACGGCCAAGGTATGCCGCCAATGGGCGTAATCGAGTTTTTCGAGCGCCGCCTCGTGGCGGATGGCCGCGTTGTTGACCAGGATGTCGATGGCGCCGAAAGCCTCGGCGGTTTCCTTCATCATGCGCGCCACGTCGTTCTCGCTGGTGATGTCGCCCAGCACCACGGCCGCCTTGCCGCCCGCGGCGGCTATCTCGCGCGCCACGCCTTCCGCCTCGGCGGCCGATGTCCGGGCGTTGACCGCCACCGCGGCGCCGCCCTCGGCCAAGGCCAGCGCGATGGCGCGGCCGATGTTGCGCGAAGCGCCGGTGACCAACGCCACCTTGCCGTTCAATTCGCTCATGCGCGCAATTCTCGCAGATCGAGCGGCCCGCTGAACAGCCGCGAAATCGCCTGGAGCGCGGCCAGAGCCTTGGCGCGGGGAAAGCCGCCGAACTCGGCATTGGCGAAGAACTTGGCTTCGATGGCTTGGCGCGACAACGGCTCATGCGCGCCGCCCCTCAGATGGGGTTGCCGCTCCTCGACCTCGCTTCCGTCCTTGAGCCGCGCCCGTAAATGGCCGGTGTAATTGTCGGGATAGGGATTGTCCGGGTCGATGACGTATTTGATTTTCGCCGCGAGCGCCTTGAGACGCGGGTCGCGCACGGTGTCTTCGGTGAAGGCGGCGAGGCCGGCGTCGCCGAAGAAGAATCCGGCGGCCATACAGAAGGGCGCGCTGAACTTGGCGGCATAGGCGTTGGGCGGCGACTGTTTCGCCGCCAGCGGCTCCCACAGCCGGTGCACAATGCCCTCGGCCACCTCGCAGGTGATCTCGACGATGGCGTCCGCCTTCACGCCGCGCTTCGCCAGGCGGATGGCGCAGTCGATATAGGGATGGATCATGGTGCCGCAGGCGAAAGGCTTGAAGGCGATGGTCTGGGCCGCCCAATTCTCGCCGAAACCGTCGAGCAGCCTGCCGTAATCGCCCTTTGTGGTGTGCGCGAAGCCGTGGAACAGGCCGTGCGTGCCCTCGAATACGGTGCGCGGGCCGATGAAGCCGCCGCGTGCCAGCAGCGCGGCCCGGAGCCCGGCCTGCGCCGACCAGCCGGGATGAAGCCGCTTGGTCCAGGCGCCTTCGGCTAGATATTCGATAATGCCGCCGGCCATGCTGCCGGATATCCCGAGCGCGTCGACCAATTGCTTGCGGTCGAGGCCCAGCGTCGCGCCCACCGCCGCCGCGGCGGCCAGGGTTCCGAACACGCTGGTGGGATGGAAGCCCGCCTTGTGCACCAGCTTGGGCGCAACCGTGCTGAGCCGGCAGATGGTCTCGACGCCCACCGCCAGCCCGAGGAGCGCCGCTTGACCGTCGCGCCGGTAGCGCTCGGCCGCGGCCAACACTGCCGGCACGATCACCACCCCGGCATGGACAGGGCCGCCCTCGAAGGTGTCGTCGAAATCCTCGCCATGCGCGGCGGTGCCGTTGACCAGCGCGGCGCCGGCGGCGTCGCCCAACCGGCCGTGGCCGATCAGCGTGCAGGGCCCGTCCTCGTCGCAGGCGGACAATGCCGCCCGGACGTAATCGGTTTTGCGCGCCGCCAGGCACAGACCGGCGATGTCGAGCACCAGGTCTTCCAGCCGCGCAATCAGCGCCGCGGGCAGCCGATTCGGTTGCAACGCCACGATCCGGCCGGCGAGGGTTTCGGCGACGGATGCCGGTTGCGCGGTCTCAGCCATTCAGATGCCGAAATACTGCGCGTATTTCTGCTTGATCTCGTCGGAATGCGCCAATGTAGCCTGCGGATCGTCGCGCATCAGCTTGATGCTCTTGAGCGGCGGGCAGTCGGGACGCTCTTTCACCGTCGGGTCGAAGGAGCGCAGCGCGCCGATATCGGTGATCAGTTGCTGCGTCTCGTGACTGAAGAGATAGCTCTCATAGAGCCGCGCCGCATTGGGATGGGGCGCGTCCTTCATCACGCCGACCGAGCCGGCGATGAACGGCGTGCCCTCGGCCGGATAGATCGGCGCGATCGGCGCGCCGCGCGCTCTTTCGGTGAGCAACAGGGATTCGACGCCGTCGACGCTGACGGCGCGCTCGCCCGCTTCCAGCTTGCGCGCCGGGTCGTTGGCGGATTGCGTCTGCATGACGTGCTGCTGGGCGAGCTTCTCGAAATAAGCCCAGCCCAGATCGCGCGACATCTCGTAGGTCGCGGTCATGATCGTGCCGCTATAGCCGGGATGGGCCTTGACCAGCTTGCCGTCCCATTTGGGGTCGAGCAGGTCGGCGAAGCTCTTGGGCGCGTCGTCCGGCTGGACAAGGTTGGTGTTGTAGCCCATCACGCTCAAGGTCGCCCGCCAGCTGGCGTAAAGCCCGTCGGGATCGCGATAAGATGCCGGGACGTAGGCCATGTCGTCGGGCACGTAAGGCGCCAGCAGCCCGTCATGCTTCCAGGAGAGGAAGTTGGACGTATCGGAGCTGTCGATCACGTCGGCGGCGTGGATGTTGCTCGCATATTCCTGGGCGATGCGCTGGAAGTTGCGCTCGGCGCCCGAACGCTCGAGCTGAACGGATATCCCGGGATATTTGGCCTCGAAGGCCTTGGCCACGGCCTCGACCAGCCCGAGTTCGGCCGAGGTGTACCAGATCACGTGGCCTTCCTTTTGCGCCGCGGCGATCAGCTCGGGCGTGATCTTGGCCGGCGCCGGCGGCTCTGCGAGGGCCGGGGCCGCCGCCAGCGCCAGAGCCGCGATCAAGACGACGCGAATGGATTTGTGCAATGCCCGCCCCCTGCCTTGGGCGGGCATCCTGCCCGCTCCGGGCTTGCCGATCAACCGGCCCGGGTCACAAGGTGCTGAGATTATCCGCCGTCACCGACCAGGGAGAAGGGGGCCCAGAATATGGGATGGGCGTAGCTGAACATGGTCTTCTTGGTTACGGGATCGACATATCCCGGGCCGTCGATCAGCGCCAGCTCCGACTGGCGCAGCGCCTCGGCGCGGGTCGGATCGGCGTTGCTCGCCTCGCGCTTGAACAGGCCGGTGGTGAGTTCGCGCGCCGATGTCGTCTCGACCGGCCAGTTGGAGACCAGGAGCGCGCGCGAGCCGGCATAGAAGAAGGCCATGCCCAGCCCCGACACCGCCTCGGCGCCGGCGCCGTCGCCCACCGCCGTGTTGCAGGCCGACAGCACCACCCAATCGGCGTTGAGTTGCAGGCCCAGGATCTTGCTCACGGTCAGCAAGCCGTTGCCGTCGACATGGGCGACCGAAGGCGCGCTCAAGGCCAGCGCCGGCTCGGTCAGCCCGTCGAGATCGCCCGGCACCAGGCCGTGGGTGGCGAACATCACCACCCGGCGGTTGTCGAGCCGGGTGGTGCGCACCGTCACCTCATTGGCCGCAGCGCCCAGGAACACGTCATGGGCGGGGTCGGCATTGAGCGCCTCGGCCACCTGACGCACCTCCGCGGCGGTATCGGGCAGGCGCGGCAGTTGGGCCAGTTGGGCGCTGTTGTTGTTCTCGGTCGCGGGTACGTTGCGCAGATGGATCTTCACCCCGCGGGTGGCAAGCTCGCCGCCCGAATCGGCCGATGCCAGCTGCGTATTGCCGCCGTCGATGGCGTCCTCGCGCTCACCTGCCGCCGCCTCCTTGGCGTTGAACCACGGGTCGCCGAATCCTATGAACGGCAGCCGGCCCGCCGGCGCCGGCGGCACGGCACGCAGCGTGGTGATCGAGGTCACCGAGGGCAGTTGCGTGATCGCCACCTGGCGCACCAGCCACGCCGTCTTCTTGTAGCCGCTGAACGGCGCTTGGCCGCCATCCGGCGCCACCGGCTCGTTCTGCGTCACCAACAGCGCAAACGGCAGTTGCCCGAGCGAGGCATGCGGCACCACCAGCAGGCTCTTGGCGCCTTGCCAGCCCGGTTTAACCGGCTCCAGCAGGCTCGCATAGAGCTTGTAGGCGAGATCGACCCGGTAGGCCGGGATCTGGGCGAGGGTGTCGGCGTCGGGGTCGAGCGCCTTGCGCAGCTCCTTGACCGTCTTGTCGAGGTCGTCGCGCGACAGATTGGCCACCGCGAAGGAGATCGCGCCGTCCTTGGGCACCGCCCAGACATAGGTCTTGCTGTCGCCGGCATAGACCGCGAACAGCGCCTCGCCGGGCTTGAGCGCCGCCTGCACCTGCTCGACCGTCGCCGGGTCCGGATCGATCAGCTTCAGATA
>DATNMV010000181.1:0-6283 GCA_035602175.1 Allostellaceae bacterium | reverse complement strand
GTTGCGCGACATCGCCATCCGGAACTATGGCGGCAATGTCGTGCCCTTCGACCTGGTGCGGATGAGGGCGCGGCGGCAGCGTCTCCACCGGCTCTAGCCGGCGATCCCGCCAAAGCAAATGGATCATGCTTAAGAGCGCTTAAGCATAGACACGACAATTCGCGCTAAATGCGGATATGGCTTTACCGTCCCTTATCGGGTTTCGGATTTACTGAACCTTGCCCCGCGGCGTTTGCGCGTTGCCGCCCGGGCGAGGTGATATGGAACAGAGTCAGGTCAACCGGGTTCGGGCCGGCGACGGTCTAAACGAAACGGCGAGCGCGATGAACGCGCCCGCCGCCGCTTGAAACGGAAACCGAAATGATCCGGCTAACGCCAGACCGGCTTGCCGAGATAGATCTGCGAGGGATCGGTCAAGGCGCCCGCCGTGGCACCCAGCGCGCCGCCGAACAGCGCGCCGGTCACCGGCATGCCGACCGCCAAACCCGCCAGCGCGCCAACGCCGGCGCCCATCGCGCCGCCGGACATTGCACGGTCCCCCGGTGTCGAGCCGCAAGCGGCCAACAGAAATCCACCGGCAACACACAAAACGGCAATACGATTCATAGCTTCGCTCCTCAGCAGCGTAAGTGGGTGGATTATAGAATCGACTTTTCTTTGAACGCAAGAGTCTTAGATAACACAATGGGTTATGGCTCTACCCTAAAGTATCAAATTATTATTTTAGAACAAGAACATAGGCAAAAAAGCCATTTCGATTCATGGCCGGTTCGGAAGCGGGTCGAAAACCAGCCAAACCGGGCAAAAACGGCGAATCGGGACGCGCTGAGCGCGACTCGGGTTGGAGGTGTGCGGTGATATCGCTTTTCCTCTGGCTGCTGCGCATACCCGTGCCGGTGTTGATCCTGCTTTATTTGTTCAACATCATCTGAACGGTTCACGGGCGCAGAACGCGCCCGCTTTTTTTCCGTCGGCTCACGCGAACAAGCGCTCGTCCTTCAGCCCGTCATAGAGATGGGCGACGAATTCGCCGTAGCCGTTCCAGATCTGCGTCGGCACGCGGCCGCCGCCGAGCACGCGTTCGGTCGCCTGGCTCCAGCGCGGATGCGGCACCTCGGGATTGACGTTGGCCCAGAAGCCGTACTCGCTCGATTGCAGATCCTGCCAGAACGACACCGGGCGCTTGTCGGTGAAGCTGAACTTGACGATCGACTTGACCGATTTGAAGCCGTACTTCCACGGCAGCGCCAGGCGCAACGGCGCGCCGTCCTGTTTCGGCACCGGGTGGCCGTACATGCCGGTGACCAGGAAGGCCATCTCGTTGTTGGCTTCCTCCATGGTCACGCCTTCGATATAGGGCCAGGGATACATGAACATGTTCTGGCCCGACGCCATCTTCGGGTCCAGGAAGGTTTCCATGCGGACATATTTGGCGCCGCTCATCGGCTTGGCGAAATCGACCAAAGCCTTCATCGGGAAGCCGCTCCACGGCACTGCCATCGACCACGCCTCGACGCAGCGATGCCGGTAGAGGCGTTCCTCAAGGGGCATCTTCTTCAAGAGATCGTCGATGTCGACGGTCATCGGCTTTTCAACCATGCCGTCGATGGCCACGGTCCAGGGCCGGATCTTGAGCTTTTGGGCGTAGGGATAGATGTCCTTGTCGGTGCCGTATTCGTAGAAATTGTTGTAGGTGGTGGAGAGTTTTTCGTCGGTCACCGGCCGGTCGAGCGTGTATCGGGTATTGCGCTTGACCGGGTAGAGCCCGGCCGAGGGATCGGCTTCGGGCGCGTCGGCGGCCAGCGCGCGCGACGCCAGCGCCGGGACGCCCGCCAGGATGGCGCCCATGCCCATCGC
This sequence comes from Allostellaceae bacterium, assembly GCA_035602175.1. Taxonomy (GTDB): domain Bacteria; phylum Pseudomonadota; class Alphaproteobacteria; order ATCC43930; family CGMCC-115725; genus REEB95. The sequence continues at coordinate 4,426 of DATNMV010000181.1, read as the reverse complement.
CTTCACCAATTCGCGCCGCCCCAGGAACAGCGATTCGGGGGTCGCCTCGCGTTCGGGAATCTCCCAGCCGCGCCTCGATTTCACCAACATGCCGGTCTCCTGATCGGGGAAAAGGACTCAGCCAGCAATTAAGCCAAAGCGGCGCTCACTTCAAGTCACGGTGCTGCGATATCGCGGCGCATTGAGGCCGCGAAGCGGCTTGCTTGAAACCAATTTAACCTATTGCGCGGCTTCGGTGCGGCTGGCCAGCACCTTGTCGGCGAGCTTGCCGGTCAGCTCCTGCAGGCGCTCGAAGCGGTGGGTGAAGGTGCCCGCTCCCAGCGTCGCCGAGCGCAGCTCGACGATCAGGTCGTGCATTTCCGAGAGCGGCATCTCGGTCGCGACCACGTCCCAGCCCGGCCAATCGGGCTTGGCGTCGAAGCCCAATATGTGCCCGCGCCGGCCGGAAACGATGCGCTGGACGCGCGAGGTGAACGCGTTGGGCACCGCGATCTCGACGCGGTGGATCGGCTCCAGCAGCACCGGGTCGCATTTCGGCATCGCCTCGCTCATCGCCTGGCGGCCGACGGTCTTGAAGGCCTGGTCGGAACTGTCGACCGAATGGAACTGGCCGGTAACCAGCTTCACCGCCAGATCGACCACCGGGAATCCGAGCGGCCCGTGGCGGAGATATTCCGTCACCCCCTCCTCCACCGCCGGGATGTAGTTGCGCGGAATGGCGCCGCCGACCACCGCGTCGATGAAGGTGAAGCCGGCGCCGCGCGGCTGCGTCTTGACCTCGATCTGGATGTCGGCGAACTGGCCGTGGCCGCCCGATTGGCGCTTGAAGCGCGAATGCAGCGCGGCGCCCTTGCGGATGGTCTCCTTGTAGGGCGTTTGCGGCCGGCGGGTCGCCACGGCGAGGCCGTATTTGTTCTTCAGCCGGTCGAGCGCGATCTGCAGATGGATGTCGCCCTGGCCCCACAACGTCATCTCCTGCAGCTCGGCGTTGTGCACGAGCGACAGGGTCGGGTCTTCCTCCACCAGCTTCTGGATCGCGCCGGTCAATTTCACCTCGTCGTTGCGCTTCTCGGCCGAGATGGCGAGGCCGAAGACCGGCGCCGGGAGATCTGGCCGCGGCAGCTTGGGCGCGGCGCCCGAAGCCAGCATGGCGCCGGTCGTAACGCCTTCGAGCCGCGCCAGCGCCGCGATCTCGCCCGCCTGGGCGGAGGCGATCTTCTCGGCCGCCGCGCCCTGGAGGCGCAGCACGCCGGCGACGCGCGCGCCGCCGAGACTCATGCCCTCGGCGACCTTGCCGCTCCAGATGCGCGCCAGGGAAAGCTTCCCGGCATGGGGCGGGTGATAGGTTTTTATCACCTGGGCCACCGTGCCGGCCGATTTGAGATCGAGACCGAGCCGCGCGGCCGTGGCGGCGCAATCCGGCGTTTCGTGCCGGAGCGCCTTCCACAACCGCCGCACGCCGTGGTCCTGCGCCGCGGCGCCGAGGAACACCGGCACGATCTGGTCGCGTTGCAGGCTCTGGGCGAGCTGGCGGTAAAGCGCGTCCTTCGAGGGCATCGTGTCCTCGAGCAATTGCTCCAGCAGCTTGTCGTCGAAATCGGCGAGCTTTTCCATCAGCGAGGAGCGCGAGGTCTTTTCGGTCTCGGCCATGTCCTCGGGCAGCTTGACCAGATCCGAGGCTTGGCCCGGCTGGTAGCGGTAGGCGCGTTCGCTCACCAGATCGACATAGCCCGCGACGCCGCGCTCCGGCCCGGGCAGCGGCACCTGGCGCAGCACCAAGGGCTTGGCCGAGACCGACTGCAGCGCCGCCAGGATTTCGGACACCCGGGACGAGGTCTGGTCGATCTTGTTGACGAACACCATGTGCGGGATGGCGCGGTCGTCGAGGAATTTGAACAGCGGCGACAGCGCCAACGCGCGGTCGGGCACCGCCTCGCACACCACCACCGCGACATCGGCGCATAAGAGCGCCGATTGCGCCTCCCAGGCGAGCTCGACAGAGCCGGGACAATCGAGCAGAAACCAGGGATCGCCGAGATACGTCGCATGCGCGGCGTTGAGCTCGGTCGACATCTGCCGCGCCCGCGCCTCGGGCGTGCTGTCGCCGACGGTATTCTTTTCTTTCTGGCTGCCGCGGCGGGGAATGGCGTCGGCGGCGAAGAGCAGGGCTTCCAACAACGTGGTCTTGCCGGAAAGATAGGGACCGACCAGGGCCGCGACGCGCGGCCCGCCTGCTTTTTCGCCCATGCCTGCCTCCCAGCAAACCCGCTGGGTGCTACGTCACGGCCCGGGTATTCACCCGCTTCGGGGCTTTACAAGAGACGCCCCGCCAATGGCGACGCACCCTCCTGTTCTGATGGTCGCGCCAGACGGCCAGGGATGGCAAATGGAATCTGCAGGAAAGGCGTTTTTTTGGCCGCCGGAGTCGATGATTGGATGCGGAGCGTGCGCGCAATCAAAGGCGCGGTAGGGAAGCGGCTGACCGATCGACAAGTTGGTGGGAAAGCGGCCTGACTTTGGGAAAGACCTCGACGGCGCCTTATTCCGGCTTTGCCGGACGGATGGCGGGTCAGAGCGTCTGCTGGGCCCTTTGTCCGGCGTTAGTAGTCGCGAAGGCCATAGTATCCAGTACTGCCATAGTATCCGGAATTGCCGTGAGAGTAGGTTGTCGAGTTGCCATAAGGCAGCACGACGCAGTCAGCCAGCGCCAGCAGCACCAGCGCAAGCATGACCATTTTCATCGTGTTCATAGGAACATCCTCCAATGAGCTTCGGTCCGCACTCCGCATTGGGAGTTTGACCGTAGCCAGAGAATGTTTCGGGCGGCAGATTCGGAAACTACTCAGACCGGATTAACAGCGGATCGTTTTGAATGGACGCTTGGCCGCTGCGCTATTCCGCCGCCGGGCGACGGGTTGCCGCATCCCGGCGGAAAGCGTCTTCCATCGCGCGCCGCGCGCGCACGGCTTCGCTCGCCTCGTCCACCGCGACGTCGGCCCAACGCAGGGCCGTGCCCTGCTTGACCAGGTGCTTGAGCGTGACGCGATGCGCCAGCCCGATCGGCAAGCCGCCGAATGCCAAGCTGTCGGCGGAAGGCATCAGCCTTCCCCAGACGGTGAATCCCCCTTCGCCGTCGAGCATTTCGCCCGGCTTGAGGTCGCGCTTCGCCACCGCCACCGCGTCGGCGTGGAATGCCTGCGGCGATCCGGTCGGCTCGCGCCGCAGCCCCACGCTCGCGACCGAGATGCCGAGCTCAAGCCCGATCAGGTGATAGGGCTTGTAGAGCGCGGCGTAGCGGCCGGAGGCGTCGGTCTTGAGCCCGTATTCGGCGAAGCAGCGCGCGACGTAATCCGACGGCGCCTCGAACACGACATAGACGCCCCAGCGCAGATCGCGGAACACCGGCTTGCCGTCGCGTTGGAGCGAGGACACCACCTCGACCTGGCCCTTATGGTGGATCTGTCCGCCCGCCGAAGCCGGGCGCAATACGCCCGGCAGTTCGTCGACGCCGCAGGGCGGAAACGCCAGACCGCCGGGCGCGGGCGTAAGCCCGGTGGCGTTCGCCACCGCCGCCATCTCGATCGCCGATTTGGTGCCGTCGAGGAAGGAGTTGAACATCTGCGGGTTCATGCCGCCGATGCGCGCCTGCTCGGCCGTCAGGCCGTAATGGGGCCATACCGTGTCGGGGGTCGAGGCGTGGTACTCGGGCAGGTATTTGGTGCCCTTACCGGCGGCGACGACATCGAAGCCGCAGGCGCGCGCCCAATCGACCTGCTCGGCGATCAGCGCCGGCTGGTCGCCATAGGCGAGGCTGTAGACCACCCCCGCCTTGCGTGCCTCGCGCGCCAATAAGGGACCGGCCAGCGCGTCGGCTTCGACATTGACCATGACGATGTGCTTGCCGTGCGCGATCGCCGCGCGCGCATGGGCGATGCCGGCGGGCGGATTGCCGGTGGCGTCGATCACCACCTCGAGCGCGGAATGCGCGATGAGGGTCATGGCGTCGTCGCCGATGAAGGTCGATCCCCGCGCCAGCGCGTCGTCGAGCGATTTGGCGGCGTAGGATTCAGGCACCCAGCCGACCAGCGCTAGGGCATCGCGCGCGCGTTGCGGCGCCAGATCGGCAATGCCCAGGATATGGATGCCGGGCATGCGCCGCGCTTGCGAGAGGAACATGGCGCCGAATTTGCCGGCGCCGATCAGCCCGACGCGCAACGGCTTGCCGGCCTCGGCGCGTTCCCGCAACAAGCGATGGAGGTTCATCGCACTACTCGGCCGCGCTGCGCTTGCGCCGCGCGTAATCGGCGAGGCAGCCGTCGTCGAGCACGGATATTGGCGTGAAGTCGTGATTGGCGATCCAGGTGGGGCGCTTGAAACGGCGGATGGCGTTGTCGCAACGGTTGAGCGAGAGATAGAGAATCCAACG
>DATNMV010000180.1:0-5497 GCA_035602175.1 Allostellaceae bacterium | reverse complement strand
GAAATCGCCATGACGCTGGCGACCTCGCCCAAGGTGCTGCTGCTGGACGAACCGCTGGCCGGGATGGGGGCGTCGGAATCGGCGCGCATGACCCGGCTCATCAAAAGCCTCGCCCGCGACCACGCCATCCTGCTGATCGAGCACGACATGGACGCGGTGTTCAGCATCGCCGACGTTCTGACCGTGATGGTCGAGGGCAAGGTTTTGAAAAGCGGCCGGCCGCGCGCCATCCGCAACAGCCGCGCGGTGCGCCGGGCCTATCTCGGGGGCGGCGCATGAAGGCGGCGCCGTTGATAGAAGGTCCACTTATCGAAGCCAGGGGCCTGCACAGCTTCTACGGCGAAAGTCACATCCTGCACGGCGTCGATTTCGCGGTGCGCCCGGGCGAAGCGGTGGGCCTGCTGGGCCGCAACGGCATGGGCAAGACCACGCTGCTGCGCTCGCTGCTCGGCCTGACGCCGCCGCGTCGCGGCACGGTGCGGATCAAGGGCGTCGACATGACCGGGTCCGCGCCGCACCGGATCGCGCGCCAGGGGATCGCCTTCGTGCCCGAGGGGCGCGGCATTTTCCCCAACCTCTCGGTGCGCGAGCATCTGGTTCTGGCGGCGCGGCCCAAACGCGGCCCGTCGCGCGCAGGCCGGGCGGCCTGGGATCTGGAACGCGTGCTTGAAACTTTTCCGCGGCTCAAGCGCCGGCTCGGCCTGCCGGGAACGCTCTTGTCGGGCGGCGAGCAGCAGATGCTGACCATCGGCCGCGCCTTGATGGCGAACCCGGATCTGATCGTTCTCGACGAAGCCACCGAAGGCCTGTCGCCGATCCTCGCCGGCGAGATCTGGTCCATTCTGCGGACTTTGCGCCAAGGCGGCATCGCCTGCGTCATCGTCGACAAGAATTTCGCCGCGGTGAGCGCCTTGGCCGACCGCTGCGTGGTGCTGGTCAAGGGCCGCGTCGTGCTGGAAGGCAGCGCCGCGGGCCTGCGGAAAAAGCGCGCCACCCTGCATCGTCATCTGGGAGTTTGAAGCCCGTGCCGTTCGTTACGCTCAACGGCCGCCGCATCGAATACCAGGACATCCCGCGCGCGCGCGAAGCATCGCCGGATCTGATCGTGCTGCATGAGGGGCTGGGTTCGCTTTCCATGTGGCGCGATTTCCCGGCCAAGCTGGCGGCGGCATCGGGCGCGCGCACCGTCACCTATTCGCGTTGGGGCTACGGCAGTTCCGCGCCGATGACGATTCCGCGCAAGATCGACTACATGCACCGCGAGGCGCTGGAGGATTTGCCGGCGCTGCGCGCGGCGCTCGGTATCGGCAACCCGGTGCTGGTCGGCCACAGCGACGGCGGCTCGATCGCGCTCATCCATGCCGGATCGGGCAGGTGGCCGGTGCGGGCGCTGGTGCTGGAAGCGCCGCATGTCCTGGTCGAGGATATTTCGGTCGCGGGCATAGAAGAGGCCAAAATCGCTTACGACCAGGGCGAGCTGCGCCAGCGGCTGGCGCGTCATCACGACGACGTCGACCACGTGTTCCACGGCTGGAACGACGTCTGGCTGTCGCCCGAATTCCGCCAATGGAACATCGAGGAATTCCTGCCGGCCATCACCTGTCCAATTCTGGCGATCCAGGGCATGGACGACCAATACGGCACGCTCGCGCAGCTCGACGCCATCGCCGCCGGCGTGAAAGGCCCTTTCGAGCGGCTGGTGCTGGACCGGTGTGGGCACTCGTCCCACCGCGACCGGGAAAGCGACGTGCTCGAAGCCATGGCGCGCTTCATCGCCCGCGTGTAGAAAATTCTCCCCAGGGAGAAAACGCCATGCTCGAAACCACAATCGCCGGCAGCCTGCCCAAGCCCGCCTGGCTGGCCAAGCCCAGGATGCTGTGGGCGCCCTGGGCGCTCGAAGGCCCGGCCTTGGCCGAAGCCAAGCGCGACGCCACCATCCTGGCGCTCAAGGAGCAGGAGGATATCGGCATCGACATCGTCAGCGACGGCGAGATGTCGCGCCAGCATTTCGTCCACGGCTTCCTCGAAAACCTCGCCGGCATCGATTGGGCCAAGCGGGTCAAGATGGGCATCCGCAACAACCGCTACGAGGCCGAGGTGCCTACCGTCACAGGAGCGCTCACCCGCAAGGGCAGCGTGCACAAGACCGAGGCCGCGATCTCCCGCGCGCACACCAAGCGCCGGCTCAAATTTACCCTGCCCGGGCCGATGACCATCATCGACACCATCGCCGACCAGTTCTACGGCGACCGCGTCAAGATGGCGATGCGTTTCGCCGAGCTCTTGAACGAAGAGGCGCGCGAGCTGGAGGCGCTGGGCTGCGACGTCATCCAGTTCGACGAACCGGCCTTCAACGTCTACATGGACGCGGCGCGCGAATGGGGCGTGGCGGCGCTGGAGCGCGCGGCGCAGGGACTCAAATGCACCACCGTCGTGCATATCTGCTACGGCTACGGCATCAAGGCGAATATCGATTGGAAGGCCGGGCTCGGCCGGGAATGGACGCAATACGAATCGGTCTTCCCGGCGCTGGCCGCGAGCAAGATCGATCAGGTCTCGCTCGAATGCATCAATTCGCGCGTGCCGGTGCGGCTCTTGGGCCTGCTCAAGGGCAAGGACGTGCTGCTGGGCGCGATCGACGTCGCCAACGACACGGCCGAAACCCCCAAGCAGGTGGCGGATGTGCTCAAGACCGCATTGCCCTATGTCGCGCCGGAGAAGCTTTTCCCCTGCACCAATTGCGGCATGGCGCCGATGGACCGCAAGCTGTCGCGCGACAAGCTCAAAGCCCTGGTCGCGGGCGCGGCATTATTGCGCGCCGAACTCGCGGGCAAGCGTTAGGACTTTTTCTTCGCGTCTTTCGTGTCTCGCACATGGACCACGGCGGTGTCGTCGGCGTAAAGCCGGCGCCATCCCGGCTGATAGTCCATCAGCGTCGCCGCCGGGCTTTTGGCGGCGAACATCGTCCAGCCGATCTTGTATTGGTCGAGCAGGACGGGCAGGTCGCCGGTGATGCCGCGCATCGCTTCGTCGAAGCGCTTCAGGAAATCGTCGCCATACATGTCGGCGCGGCCGTCGATGAACGGCGGAATCCCTTCGAAGATGAGATAGCCGCCAAAGCCATAATCGTTCATCACCGGCCCGGTCACATGCGCGTCCTCGGCCGCCTTGAGCGCCGCGTCGGGGGTGAAGCCGTCGTGCAGGCGCGTAATGGGATGCGCCACATAGGCGACGCTCGCGGCGGCGAAGAGGAAGAGCGAAACCGCCAGCCCGGCCACGCTGGCGCGGCCGGACAGCGCTGCGAGGATGTCGTCGAGGCCCGAAGCCGCGGCTTGCCGCGCGCGGCGCAACTGCTTGGCCAGCGGCTCGGCGACCAGGAGCGGCGCCACCAGGCCCAGCACCTCGGCGTGGCGCTGATGCGAAAGGCTCATGTGCAACAGCAGCAGCAGCATGGCGACGCGCGTCCAGGGCAGCTTGGCGCCGAGCGACAACGCCGCGAACAGCGCCAGCATCAGCCAGATCTCGAGCGGCTGCACGAGCTGGAAATCGGGGCTGCGCCACTCGCCGATCGAGGACAGCGCGTATTTCATCTGCATCAGCCGCCACGGAAACAGCACGCCCGCGATGCCGTTGGGCGTGAGAAAGGCGGCGAGCGCGGTGAGCGCGAGGAACGGCGCCCATTGGCGGATAATCTCCAGGCGTTGCCGCGGCGATTTCGCGCCCAGCACGGCTTCGGCGGCGAACAGCGCGGCGAAAACGACCCCCAATATGAAGCCGCCGTGGAGATTGGCCCACAGCACCATCAGCGCCGCGAGCCAGGGCGACGGCGCGCGGTTTTCCGAACGCGCCACGGCGAGCGCGGCGAACCAGATGACCATGATCGGCAACGTCATCACATGCGGCCGCGCCAGCAGATGCGGCAGCGCCACGCCCCAGGCGGTCGCCATGCCGGCCAAAGCGCGCACCGGCTCCAGAAAACGCAGCAGCGCGCGGGTGAGCAAAGCCATCGCGCCGGCGAAGGAGAAGGCGGTGATCAGCACCGGCCCGTTCCAGCCGAAATAGTCGTAGAACGGCGCGAACACGATTTCGGCCAGCCATTCATGCGGAACCCAGGGCGCGCCCGCCATGGAGTTGGAGAAGATGTCGGCGTGCGGCACCGCGTGATGGGCGATGATCCAGCGCCCGGCGACGATGTGCCAATAGGTGTCGGGGTCGCCCAACAGGGTCGGACCCGTCGCCAGCAGGGTGGCGAAGACGACGAGCGCGACGCAGAGCGGCAGCGAAACGCCGAAGCGGCTCTTGGCGGCGGGCATCGCGGCGATGAAGGATATCCCGGTCATGGAGTCGCCAGTTAAGAACCAAGATGGTTAACGAAAGCTTGCGCCCGCTTGCTCTTCCTTCGCCGCGCCATTTAAACTGGCTTGGTCATGCCCGATAATCCGCGACTCGGCCGCCAAGACCTGTTCCCGCCCATCGAGCCCTATCAAAGCGGTCCGCTCGCGCTCGACCGTTTGCACGCGATGTATTGGGAGCAATCGGGCAATCCCGCGGGCATGCCAGTGGTCTTTCTCCACGGCGGGCCGGGCGCCGGCGCCACTGCCACCCACCGCCGTTTCTTCGATCCGAATTTCTACCGCATCGTGGTGTTCGACCAGCGCGGCTCCGGGCGCTCGACGCCGCTGGGTGAAACCAAGGACAACGACCTCGGCCATCTGATCGCCGATATCGAGCGGCTGCGAATCCATCTCGGCATCCAGCGCTGGCTGGTGTTCGGCGGCTCCTGGGGTTCCACATTGGCGCTGGCCTATGCCGAGGCCTTTCCCGAACGCTGCCTCGGCCTGGTGCTGCGCGGCGTCTTCCTGTGCCGGCAGAGCGAGATCGACTGGTTCCTTTACGGCATGCGCGCGATCTTCCCCGAGGCGTGGCGCGTTTTTTCGGGCTTCGTGCCCGAGAGCGAGCGCGGCGATCTGCTCTCGGCCTATTCGAAGCGGCTCGAAAACCCGAACCCCGCGGTGCATCTGCCGGCGGCGCGCGCCTGGAGCACTTATGAGGGCGTGTGCTCGACCCTGCTGCCGAGCCCGGACACGGTCGCCGCCTTCGGCGAGGACCGCATGGCCCTGGGCCTGGCGCGGATCGAAGCGCATTACTTCCGCCGCAACGTGATCGGACCCAAGGACGATCTGATCGCGCATATCGGCCGCATTCGCACCTTGCCGGGAGTCATCGTCCAGGGCCGCTACGACATGGTGTGCCCGATCACCTCCGCCGACGAGCTGCATCACGCCTGGCCCGGGGCGCAATACGTGGTCGTGCCCGATGCCGGCCATTCGGCCATGGAGCCGGGCATTCGCGCCGAGCTGGTGGCGGCGACCGAGCGCATGAAGCGGCGGCTCTAGAAGCGGCCTTGCCAGATCGCGGCCAGGCCCTAAGATGGGCGGGTTGCGCGTGACTGGGGGGGGTTTACGGTTTAATGCCGAGGAATTGGGCAAAACGAACC
>DATNMV010000179.1:0-6560 GCA_035602175.1 Allostellaceae bacterium | reverse complement strand
TTGGGCGGCTGGCTGGCCCGCTCGATCGGCCCGCATGTCGGCGCCAGCAAGCGCGCGCGGCTCAATCTGCGCCGCGCCATGCCCGACCTGACTGAGGCAGAGGTCGAGCGCGTCGTCCGCGGCATGTGGGACAATCTCGGCCGCGTCGCCGCCGAATTTCCGCATATCGGCCGGTTCAAGATCGACGCGCCGGACGGCCGCATCGCAGTCGAACGCTTCCTCGAAATCGTCGACGGCCGCAAGCCCGACACCCGCTTCATTTTCTTCTCCGGGCACTACGGCAACTGGGAGATCGCGACTTATGTCGTCACGCAATGCGGGCTCGACGTCATCGAGGTCTATCGCGCCGCCAACAATCCGTTCATCGACCGCATCATCAACCGCGCGCGCGGCGTCATCGGCAGCGAGCTGGTGCCCAAGGGCGCCGTGGCCGCCAAGCGCGCGCTGGCGGCGATGCAGGAGGGCCGGCATATCTGCATGCTGGTCGACCAGAAAATGAACGACGGCATAGCGGTGCCGTTCTTCGGCCGCGACGCCATGACCGCGCCGGCGCTGGCGCGCCTGGCGTTGCGTTACGATTGCACCGTCGTGCCGTGCTGGGTGGAGCGCATCGCCGGCGCGCGCTTCCGCTTCGTCGCCGAGGAGCCGCTGAAGCTGCCGAAAAGCGGCGATCTTCAGGCCGATACGCTGGCGTTGATGACCGCGGTCAATGCGGCGGTTGAACGCCGGGTGCGCCGGCACCCGGAGCAGTGGTTTTGGCTGCACCGTCGCTGGCCGGACTAGAAACGGGCATCGGCCCCACCACCAGCGCGGGGTCGAGCCGTAGCTGATACCAGTTCAAGCCCCAATGGAGATGCGGGCCGGTGGCGCGGCCGGTGGCGCCCACCGCGCCGATGATCTGGCCCTGCGCGACCTTCTGGCCGAGGCGCACATCGAGCCGCGACATGTGAAAATAGACCGTGGACAGCCCGTAGCCGTGGTCGATCATCACCGTGCCGCCGGTCATGAAGAAATCCTTTTCGGCGAGCGTCACGGTGCCCGCGGCCGGAGCCTTGATCGGCGTGCCCGGAGGTGCGGCGATATCGACCCCCATATGCGGTGCGCGCGGCTGGCCGTTCAGGATGGTCTGGCTGCCATAGACGCCGCTGATCGGCCCGGTCACCGGCCAGATGAAGCGGGTCTCGAAGAAGAGCAGGTTGCTGTCGATGTTGCGCGCGGCCGCCGCCTCGCCGTTCTCGCGCTTGATGCGGTCGAGCAGTTCGGGACCGGGCGAAACCTGATCCTCGGGCAGGCCGGTGATGTTGCGCGTGTCGTATTGCCGCGCCGTGACCGACAGATCGCGATGTTCCTTGCTCCCATCGCGATAGACCACGTCGAGCGCGGCATGATCCGGCGCGTCACGGGCGAAGCCGAGAATGAAATGCCCGTCGGGCGCGACCCGCACCGGCGCGCCGTCGAGGCTCACCGAAGCGCCGGGATCGACCTTGCCGCGGATCAGCCCGCCCTGCTCGATCGGCCCGTCGAGCGTGAGCGTGCCGGCATAGGCCGGAACTGCGATCGGCAAAACGGCGACGAGCGCAAAAAGAAACCGTCTCACAACAGGCTGCCCTGGTCCGGCTTGGAGCCCGGTTTCCTGGCGGGTTTGCGGCCGCCGCCTTCGGCCCGGACCGCGACCCTTCCGTCGTGGAATTCGAGCCCGAGCTCGGCGCCGGGCAGGACTGCCTTGGCCGAGATCACCACCGCGCCGGCCGCGTCGCGCGCCAGCGCATAGCCGCGCTTCAGGATGTTGTCATGCGACAGGCGGTGGCTTTCGAGCCTGCCCGTCAGGTTCTCGAGCCGCAAGCGGCGCTGTTCCAGCAGCCGGGCAAAGCCCTGGCTCAGGCGCTCAGGCAGATGGCCGAGCCGCTCGCGGCCGAACCGCAGCAGCTGGACCAGTCCCAAGGCCAGGCGCTCGGCGCGGTCGTCGAGGCGCTGCTGCGCGTTTTCCAATAGCGTGCGCGGATCCGGCAGGCCGCGCGCCAGCCCCTCGACGCGCATGCGGCGCTCTTCCAGGAATCGCGTCAAGGCGTTGGCCACGCGCAGCGTGTGCGATTGCAGATCGGCGACCAGGTCGAGCCGCACCGGCACCGCCATCTCGGCGGCGGCAGTGGGCGTCGGCGCGCGCCGGTCGGAGGCGAAATCGATCAGCGTGGTGTCGGTCTCGTGGCCGACCGCCGAAATCAGCGGGATTTGCGAGGCGGCTGCGGCGCGCACCACGACCTCCTCGTTGAAGGCCATCAGGTCCTCGAGGCTGCCGCCGCCGCGCGCCACGATCAGCAGATCGGGCCGCGGGACATCGCCGCCCGGCTTCAAGGCGTTGAAGCCTTCGATCGCCGCCGCAACCGCCGCCGCGGCGTTTTCACCCTGCACCGGCACCGGCCAGACCAGGACATGGCGCGGAAAGCGGTCGCGCAGGCGATGCAGAATGTCGCGGATCACCGCGCCGGTCGGCGAGGTCACGACGCCGATCACCTCCGGCAGATAGGGCAAGGGCCGCTTGCGGCTTTCGTCGAACAGCCCTTCCGCCGCGAGCTTCTTGCGCCGCTCCTCCAGCATCTTCAGGAGCGCGCCGATTCCCGCCAGCTCCACCGCCTCGATCACCAGCTGATATTTGGAGCGGCTGGCATAGGTGGTCATCCGCCCGGTGCACACCACCTCCATGCCATCCTCGGGCTTGAGCGACAGGCGTTGGGCCAGCGGACGCCAGATCACGGCGTCGAGCACCGCGTCCGCATCCTTGAGCGACAGATAGCAATGGCCGGAGGTGTGACGCTTGAAGCCCGAGACCTCGCCGCGCACCCGCACATGGCCGAAATCCGACTCGATATTGCGCTTAACCGCTTGGGATAGCTCGGAAACCGAGTATTCCGGCAGGTTCGGGCGCGCGGCCCCGGCGGGGAGATGGCTTTCCGGCATGCCGGGCTATGATACAAGAGCGCGGAACACGGGAAAACGCCGGGAATCGGACCCGGCGGAAGGGGCTGGGTTTGAGGGTTCTGGTCGTCGGTTCGGGCGGGCGCGAGCATGCGCTGTGCTGGGCGATTTCCTCCTCGCCCTTGTGCGACGCGCTGTTCTGCGCCCCCGGCAATCCCGGCATCGCCGACGAGGCGGCCTGCGTCGATATCGCCATCTCCGACAGCGACGGCATCCTCAAGCTCTGCAAGAAAGAGAAGATCGATTTCGTCGTGATCGGCCCCGAATCGCCGCTGGTCGGCGGGCTGGTCGACAGGCTGGAAGCCGCCGGCATCGCTGCCTTCGGTCCCACCGCCAAGGCCGCGGCGCTCGAAGGCTCCAAGGGCTTCACCAAGGATCTTTGCGCCAAGTACGGCATCCCGACGCCGGCCTATAAGCGCTTCACCGACCCGGCCGCCGCCAAGGATTATGTCCGGAAACACAAGGCGCCCATCGTCGTCAAAGCGGACGGCCTGGCGGCCGGCAAGGGCGTGACCGTGGCGACGTCCACGCGCCAGGCGATTGCCGCGATCGACGCCGCCATGGTGGCGAAGAAATTCGGCGCCGCCGGAGCCGAGGTGGTGCTGGAGGATTGCCTCGAAGGCGAGGAGGTCAGCTTCTTCGCGCTGGTCGACGGCAAGCATGCCGTGGCCCTGGCCTCGGCGCAGGATCACAAGCGCGTCGGCGACGGCGACACCGGCCCCAATACCGGCGGCATGGGCGCCTATTCGCCGGCGCCGGCGATGACGGCCGAGCTCGAAGTTACGGTGATGGAGAAGATCATCCTGCCCACCATCCACGCCATGCGCGACGAGGGAAGGCCGTACAAGGGCGTGCTCTACGCCGGGTTGTTCCTGACCAAGCAGGGTCCGCAGCTGATCGAATACAATTGCCGCTTCGGCGACCCGGAATGCCAGGTACTGCTGACGCGGCTCAAGAGCGATCTGCTGCCAGCGCTGATCGCGTCGCGCGACGGCGAGCTCGAGGATTTCGACCTGCGCTGGCGCGACGAGGCGGCGCTATGCGTTGTGATGGCGGCCAAGGGTTATCCCGGCGCCACGGTCAAGGGCTCGGAGATCCGCAACCTCGAGGCCGCGGCCTCCGCCGATCCGGCGGTGAAGATCTTCCACGCCGGCACCAAACGCGTCGGCGACAAGCTGATCGCCGATGGCGGGCGCATCCTCAACGTGGTGGCGCGCGCCAAGAGCGTGCGCGAGGCGCACAAACGCGCCTATGCCGTGGTCGACAAGATCGACTGGCCGCAGGGCTTCTGCCGCCGCGATATCGGCTATCGCGCCATCGGCCGCAGGCGCGCCTCAGCGCCGGTCACCGAAAAAGCCCCGCAATAGCTCCCCCGCCCGCTGCTCCTCGATGCCGCCGTAGATTTCCGGCCGGTGGTGGCAGGTCGGTTGCTGGAAGAATTTGGGCCCGTGCTCGACCGCGCCCATCTTCGGGTCATAGGCGCCGAAATAAAGCCGGCGGATGCGCGCGAAGGAAATCGCCGCCGCGCACAAAGCGCAGGGCTCGAGCGTGACATAGAGATCGCAATCCTCGAGCCGCGGCAATCCCCGCACCCGCGCGGCCTCGCGCAGCGCCAGAATCTCGGCATGGGCGGTGGGATCGGACGCGGTTTCGACCCGGTTGCCCGCCTTGGCCAGCACATGGCCCTTGGCGTCGACCAGCACCGCGCCCACCGGCACCTCGCCTATGCGCGCGGCCTCTTGGGCCTCGGCCAAGGCGAGATTCATGGGAGATTGCGGCGATGCGGGCGCGGACATAGATTGCCAGCATGGCACAACCGGTCATCGGCCTCACCCTCGATCACGAACCGCCGGGCGGATATTCCAAGACCCATCCCTGGTACGCGCTGCGCGAGAATTATTGCGCAGCGGTCGCTGCCGCGGGGGGATTGCCCGTGCTGTTGCCGCACGAACCGGCGCGGGCGACGGATTATCTCGCGCTGCTGAACGGCCTCATCGTCACCGGCGGCGCCTTCGACGTCGATCCCAAGTTGTTCGGCGCCAAGACCCGGCATGAGAGCGTCTCGACCAAGGACCGCCGCACCGAATTCGAACTCGCCATCTGCCAGGGCGCGCTCAAATCCGACAAGCCGGTGTTGGGCATCTGCGGCGGCGAGCAGCTCCTCAACGTGGCGCTGGGCGGCACGCTGATCCAGCACATCCCGGACGAGGTGAAAGGCGCGCTGGCGCATGAACAACCCACTCCGCGCACCCAGCCCGGCCACAGCGTGAAGATATCCCGGGATACGCTGCTCCACCGCATCACCGGAGCGTCGGACCTCGAGGTCAACAGCGCCCATCACCAGGCGGTGAAGGACGTCGCTCCCGGGCTGGTGGTCGACGCGGTCGCGCCCGACGGCGTGATCGAGGGCATCGAGGACCCGAAGCGGCGCTTCTGCCTCGGCGTGCAGTGGCATCCCGAATACCTGCTGAGCGAAGGCGACAAGCGCATCTTTTCCGCCTTCATCGCCGCGTCGCGCGGCTGAACCCCGCGTTCCATGCGCATCATCGCTGGGCGTTATCGCGGCAAGCGGCTCGTGGCCCCGGATGGCGCCGCCATCCGCCCGACCGGTGCCCGCGCGCGCGAGGCGCTGTTCAACATCCTGGCGCATGGGAAATTCTCTTCCCGACCGGTTTACGAGGACGCCATCGTGCTCGACGCCTTCGCCGGCACCGGCGCGCTCGGGCTTGAGGCGCTGTCGCGCGGCGCGCGTTACGCCACCTTCATGGAGAAAGACCGGCAGGCGCGCGCGGCGTTGACATCCAATATCGAGGCCATGGGGGTGAAATCGGGCGCCGCCGTGATGGCGGCGGACGCTTTGAAGCCGCCGCGATCCGCCGCGCCCGCGTCGCTGGCCTTTCTCGATCCGCCCTATGGCGAAGATTTTGCCGGACCGGCGCTGACATCCCTGGCCTTGGCCGGGTGGTTCGCGCCGGGAGCGCTGGCCGTGGCCGAGATACCGGCCAAACGGGGTTTCATCGTGCCCGACGGCTTCGATCTGCTCGACGAGCGCCGCTACGGCGCGGCCAAGATCCTGTTCGTGCGCTACGCCCTCTAGCGCGCGGCGGCGATCTCGGGCGCGAGCAGGTCGCCGCGCAGCAGGTGATAGACGGTCCGCAGCGTCACCCAGGCGATCGCCACGGTCACAACCGCGAGAATGGCCGCGCCGAGCCAGAGCGAAAACGGCACGCCGGTCGCGCGCGCATAGCGCAGCCCCGCCACCGCCAGCGCCGCCAGCGGGAAGCTGATCGACCACCAGGCGAGACGGAAAGGCGGGCGGCAGGCCTGGCGGATCAGCACCGGCGCCAGCACGACGAGCAGGAACACGCCGCAATAGAACAGCAGGCTCGCCAGCAAATCCACCCCGCCCACGGTCTGGGTGTAGCCGATGAAGCCGACGCCGAAAGGCGCGGTCAGGATGGCGAGGGTCGGCTGCAACGCAGGGGGCAGCGGCGCGCGGAACACCAGCCGTGCGAACACCAGCGTGAACAGCACCACGGCGAAGAACAGCCCGACCGCGACGCACAGCAGGTAGAATTCGTGCATCG
>DATNMV010000178.1:0-3672 GCA_035602175.1 Allostellaceae bacterium | reverse complement strand
CGCCTATTTCACCGAGCCCGGCGAAAGCATCGACCAGGCCCAGGCCGACAAGAAACGGCATCTGGCCGCCAAGCTTTTGCTGAAACCGGGCCAGCGGGTCCTGGACATCGGCAGCGGCTGGGGCGGCCTCGCGCTCTATCTCGCCAAGGAATGCGGCGTCGACGTCACCGGCCTCACGCTTTCGACCGAACAGCACCGCGTGGCGGAGCGTCGCGCCGCGGCATCCGGCCTGTCCGGCCGCGTGCGCTTCAAGCTGCTCGACTATCGCGAAGAGACCGGCCGCTACGACCGCATCGTCTCGGTCGGCATGTTCGAGCATGTGGGCGTGCCGCAATATCCGACGTTTTTCAACAAAATGAAGACGCTTCTGGCCGATGACGGCGTGGCGTTGCTGCACTCGATCGGCCGCGCCGACGGGCCGGGCAGTACTAATCCGTGGATCCGCAAGTATATTTTCCCGGGCGGATATTCCCCGGCGCTGTCCGAAGTGGTGCCGGTGGCCGAGCGCACCGGCCTTTGGATCACCGATATCGAGGTGTTGCGACTCCATTACGCCGAAACGCTGCGCGCTTGGCGCACCCGGTTCATGGCCGAGCGCGAGCGCATCAAGGCGCTTTACGACGAGCGCTTCTGCCGGATGTGGGAATTTTATCTCGCGGGATCGGAAATCGCCTTCCGCTATCAAGGACATATCGTCTTCCAGATGCAGCTGGCGCGGCAGGTGGATACCGTGCCGCTGACGCGCGACTACATGTTCGAGTTCGAACGCCGCCACGAAGCGCCCAAGGTCAAGGCGGCGGAGCGCGCGGCCTAGGTATTAACGCGAGTCGCGGGTGAATTCCCGGTTTCGAGTCTTTTAACACCGTTATTCATCTGACTCACAGGGCCTGACACGCAATTGCCGCATGTGTCATCGCGGCACGCCGGTGCTAAGGTCGCCCGCATGGAAAATGCCCTGTCGAAGGTGACGCCGTTGCGCGAAGGCGATGCGGCGTATCGCTCGCCGCCGCACAATCTCGAGGCCGAACAGGCGTTGCTGGCCGCGATCCTGGTCAACAACGCCGCCTATCACAAGGTGGCCGAGTTCCTGCGCCCCGAGCATTTCGCCCAGCCGGTGCACGGCCGCATCTTCGCCGCGGTCGAGAAGCTGATCGAGCGCGGCCAGATCGCCAATCCGGTGACGCTCGCCAATTATTTCGACCAGGACGGCGCGCTGCAGGAGATCGGCGGCGCTCAGTATCTCGTCCGCGTCGCGGCCGCGGTCGTCACCATCATCAACGCCGCGGATTACGGCCGCACCATCTATGACTGCTTCCTGCGCCGCCAGCTGATCGCCATCGGCGAGGAGGTGGTGAACGACGCCTATGCCTTCGATCTCGAGCGCGCAGCGACGCAGCAGATCGAGACGGCGGAACAGCATTTGTTCGACCTCGCCACCAGCGGCCAGTACGAAGGCGGTTTCCGGCCTTTCCGCAATGCCATGACCGATGCCGTGCTCATGGCCGAGGCGGCCTTCAAGCGCAGCGGCAAGACCACCGGCGTGGCGTCCGGATTTACTGATCTCGACCGCCTGTTGGGCGGCTTGCACCCTTCGGACCTGGTGGTGCTGGCCGGGCGGCCTTCCATGGGCAAGACCGCGCTCGCCACCAATATCGGCTTCTACGCCGCCCGCAACTTCCGCCCCAAGGACGAGGGCGGCACCGAGGACGGCGCGGTGGTGGGCTTCTTCTCGCTGGAAATGTCGGCCGAGCAACTGGCGACGCGCATCCTGGCCGAGGAATCGGGCGTGCCTTCGCACGAGATCCGCCAGGGCAAGGTGTCGAACGAGGATTTCGACAAATTCGTCCAGGCGAGCCAGCGCCTGGCCTCGGTGCCGTTCTTCATCGACGACACCCCGGCCCTCACCATATCCGGCCTGCGCACCCGCGCGCGGCGCTTGAAGCGGCAGCAGGGGCTTGGCCTGGTGGTGGTCGATTACCTGCAGCTGATCCGCGGCGGCAACGAGGGCGGCGGCTTCGAGAACCGCGTACAGGAAATTTCCGAGATCACGCGCGGGCTGAAGGCGCTGGCCAAGGAGCTCGAAGTGCCGGTGCTGGCGCTGTCGCAGTTGTCGCGCGCGGTCGAGCAGCGCGAGGACAAGCGGCCGATGCTGTCCGATCTGCGCGAATCCGGTTCGATCGAGCAGGATGCCGACGTCGTCATGTTCGTCTTCCGCGAGGAATATTACCTCAGCCGTTCCGAGCCGGTGCAGCACACCGACGAAAGCGTCGAGAAGTTCGGCGACCGCCACGACCGCTGGAAGGAACGTTGCGAGAAGGCCTATGGCACCGCCGAGATCATGGTCGCCAAGCAGCGTCACGGGCCGATCGGCAAGGTGACGCTGCGCTTCGACGGCAACACCACCAAATTCGACAACTACGTAAGCGGCGACCAGCTGCCCGATGTCACCTTCTAAGGTGAAGGCGGCCGCGCGGCCCGACGCGATCCTCGAAATCGACCTGGGGGCGATTGCCGGCAATTGGCGAAAGCTCCGCCGGATGGTCGGCGCGCGCGTGCAAACCGGCGCGGTGATCAAGGCCGACGCCTATGGTCTGGGCATGGCCCAGGTCGGATCGGCGCTGGCCAAGGCGGGCTGCAATCTATTTTTTGTGGCGACGCTGGACGAGGGGCTGGAGCTGCGCAAAGCGCTGCCCAAGGCGGCGATTGCCGTGTTCGAAGGGCTGCTGCCCAAGACCGAGGGCGAATTTTCCCGGGCGAGACTGGTGCCGGTGCTGAACGAGCTTTCGCAAATCGCGGCGTGGCGCAAATTCGCGTCTGCGCGCGGCGGCCTCCCCGCAATCGTCCATCTCGATACCGGCATGGCGCGGCTGGGATTGTCGCGCGGCACGTGGATGAAACTCGCCGAGAACCCCGATCGTCTCAAGGGATTCAAGCTGGCGGCGATCATGAGCCACCTCGCCTGCGCCGACGAACCCGAACATGCGAAAAATCCCGAGCAATTGACGATTTTCCGCGCGGCGCTGGCGCGGCTGCCGCGGGCTGCGGCCTCGCTCGCATCGTCCTCGGGGATCTATCTCGGCCGCGATTATCACTTCCAGATCGTGCGTCCGGGGGCCGCGCTTTACGGCATCAATCCGCTCCCCGGCCAAACCAATCCGATGACTCAAGTGGTTGGTCTCAAAGCTAAAATCCTCCAGGTGCGTGACGTTGACGCCGGGGAGACCGTTGGATATGGTGCGGCGCATCGCATGAAACAGCCGAGTCGCGTGGCGACCATCGCCGTCGGTTACGCCGATGGCTGGCTCCGCTCCGGCAGCGACCACGGCAGCGCCGCGATCTCCGGCCAAAGGGTTCCCGTCATCGGACGCATTTCGATGGATCTTGTGACGCTCGATGTGACGGGGATCGATCCGCGCCTGGCGCGCGCCGGCGCCTATGCCGAGCTGCTCGACAAGACCTACGGCGTCGACCAGGCCGCCGAAGCCGCCGGCACCATCGGCTACGAATTCATGACGCTGCTGGGAAAGCGCTATGCCCGGATTTATCGCGGCGGAGCGCGTTGAGATGGATTTTCTTGCCAGCATCGGGCGCGTCTTCTTCGGGTTTCTCACCGCCACCGGACGGCTGACCCTGTTTGCCGTGGTTTCGGTGAGTCATTGCTTTCGCCCGCCG
>DATNMV010000177.1:0-3922 GCA_035602175.1 Allostellaceae bacterium | reverse complement strand
CAGCGCGATTTCCAGCGCCTCGCGGTCGCCCAAATCGCGCAGCACCGCCGGAACCTCGTGCAGCCGCGCCTTCTGCGCCGCGCGCCAACGCCGCTCTCCGGCCAGGATTTCGAACGCGCCCGGCTTGCCGGGATAGGGCCGCACGAGAATGGGCTGGAGAATGCCTTGGGCGACGACGCTGTCGACCAATGATTTCATGGTCTCGTCGTCGAAATTCTTGCGCGGCTGGAAACGGCCGGGATGGATCTGGTCGATGCGCAGCCGCATCTCGCCCCGGGCGCCGGGCTCGGGCGGGGTTTTTTCCTCGCCCAGCAGCGCCGACAGGCCGCGGCCGAGACCGCGTTTCTTGGCCGGCTCGTTCATCCCCCCCTCCACTTCACGACGCCAGCGCCCGCTCGCGGCGCAGCAGCTCGCCCGCCAGATGGACATAGGCCTGGGAGCCCGGGCAGTGGAAATCGTAGAGCAGCACCGGCGTGCCGTGCGACGGCGCCTCGGAGATGCGCACATTGCGCGGGATCACGGTCTTGTAAACCTTGGTGCCGAAATGTTCGCGCACATCGGCCGCGACCAGGTCGGACAGGTTGTTGCGCTTGTCGAACATGGTCAGCACCACGCCCTGGATTTCGAGCGCCGGGTTGAGGCTGGCCCGGACCCGCTCGATGGTGTGCATGAGATGGGACAGGCCTTCGAGGGCGTAGAATTCGCACTGCATCGGCACCAGCACCGACTGGGCCGCGACCAGGGCGTTCAGGGTCAAAAGCCCGAGCGATGGCGGGCAGTCGATCAGCACATAGCCGAAATCGCCCAAGCCGCCGCTGAGCGCGTCGCGCAGCCGGAATTCGCGCCGATGCTCCTCGACCAGCTCGAGCTCGGCCCCTGCCAGTTCGACCGAGGCCGGCACCACCGACAGCCGCGGCACCGCGGTGGCGATAATGGCGGCGGCGAGCTTTTTCTCGCCCGACAGCAGCTGATAGGTCGTGATATTGCGCGCCTGGCGGGAAATGCCCAATCCGGTCGAGGCGTTGCCTTGGGGGTCGAAATCGATCAACAGCACCTTTTCGCCCGCTGCCGCCAGGGCTGTAGCCAGATTGACGGCGGTGGTGGTCTTACCCACGCCGCCCTTCTGGTTGGCAATGGCGATCACCCGCGCGGTCATGAGGCGGCCGCGCTTGTTTCACGTGAAACAGCCCCGAGTCGCAGGATGATTCCGGCCGGATCGGCGCGCGAGGGCAGGGTTTCCGCATTCATCCGCCAATTCATGCGCGCCTCGGTCAATTCCCCTTCCGCCGCCTTGCCCTTGAGGAACAGGCATTGGCTGTGAGACGTGAGGAATGACTCAGCTATATAGAGGAGTTGATTAAGGGGCGCCACTGCCCTGGCAACCACGATATCGGCCTTGAACGGCGCTATTTTCTCGGCGCGCGCGGCATGGATGGTGACGTTGGCGGCCGCCGTCACCCGCTTGGCCTCGCGTAAAAAGGCCGCTTTGCGCTGGTCACTTTCGATCAGATGGACCTCGGTCACGCCCAGAATCGCCAGCACCAGCCCCGGCAGCCCGGCGCCGCTGCCGAGATCGGCCAGGATTCGGGTTTTTTCCGGCAAGAGCGGAAAAAGCTGGGCCGAGTCGAGGATATGGCGGCGCCAGACATCGCCCAGGGTGTTGGCCCCGACCAGGTTGATGCGCCGGTTCCAGACCGTCAGCAAGGCCACATAGGCCTGGAGCCGGGCCAGTGTTTCACGTGGAACATTGGCGATCTTGGCGAAACCGACTTCGCTCAGGCGGGTACTGAGCGGCCGGATTCGGGCCGGCGGCGGCGCGGGATTCACGCCGGAACCGGCAGGTCCCGCCCCCGCCGGGACCCATGCCTGACGTGGCGCAGCAACGCCACCAGCGCCGCCGGCGTCACACCCGAAACACGCGCCGCCTGGCCCAGGGTTTCCGGCCGGACGGCCGAAAGCTTGCCGCGGATCTCGGCCGACAGGCTGCCGACCTGCGCGTAATCGAGGTCGCGCGGCAAGGCGAGCGCCTCGTCGCGGCGGAAGGCGGCGATCTCCTGGTTCTGCCGGTCGAGATATCCGGCGTAACGGCCGTCGATCTCGATCTGCTCGGCGATGTCGGCGGGAATTTCGGCCAGCTCGGGCCAGAGGGCGGATAGCCGGGCGAGGTCGATGCCGGGATAGGCCAGCAGCTCGGCGGCCGAACGCGCTATGCCGTCGGCATTGACGGTCAAACCCGCGCGGCGCAACGCCGAGGGGCTCATCGCCAGACGGCGGATCTGTTCCCGCGCCCGGGCCAAACCCGCCGCTTTGGCGGCAAAGGCCTGTTCGCGCGCCCGCCCGACGCAGCCAAGTTCCAGGCCCAGCGGCGTCAGCCGCTGGTCGGCGTTGTCGGCGCGCAGGGTCAGGCGGTATTCGGCGCGCGAGGTGAACATGCGATAAGGCTCTTCCGTGCCCTTGGTCACCAGATCGTCGATCAGCACGCCGATATAGGAGCTGGCGCGGTCGAGCGTGAAAGCGGCGGCCCCAGACACGAACAGCGCCGCATTGAGGCCGGCGATCAGCCCCTGGGCCGCCGCCTCCTCGTAACCGGTCGTGCCGTTGATCTGCCCGGCCAGGAAAAGCCCAGGGATTCTGCGGGTTTCCAGGCTCGGCCGCAATTCGCGCGGGTCGACGAAATCATACTCGATGGCATAACCCGGCCGGATCATGCGCGCATTTTCCAGGCCCGGAATGGTCTGCAACAGCGCCGCCTGGACGTCCCGCGGCAGCGAGGTCGAGATGCCGTTCGGGTAAACGGTGTCGTCGTCCAGCCCCTCGGGCTCGAGGAAGATCTGGTGCCGCGGGCGCTCGGTAAAGCGCACCACCTTGTCCTCGATCGAGGGGCAATAGCGCGGGCCGATGCCTTCGATCTGGCCCGAATACATCGGCGCGCGGTGAAGATTGGCGCGGATCAGATCATGCGAAGCCGGGGTGGTGCCGGTGATGGCGCAGTTGATCTGCGGCGTGGTGATGCGCGATGTCAGGAACGAGAAAGGCGGCGGCGGTTCATCGCCGGGTTGGGATTCAAGCGCGGCCCAGTCGATGGTCTTGCCGTCGAGCCGCGGCGGCGTTCCGGTCTTGAGCCGTCCCATGCGGAATGCGCAACGCGCCAAAGTTTGCGCGAGGCCGATGGCGGGCTTTTCGCCGACGCGGCCGGCGGAAATTTTTTCCTCGCCGATGTGGATAAGTCCGCGCAGGAAAGTGCCGGTGGTGATGACCACGGCGCCCGCCTCGATGCGCTCGCCGGTTGCGGTGACGACGCCCCGCACGCCGCCGCCGGCATCGCGGATCAGATCCTCGGCGGCGGCTTCGCGGATGGAAAGCTTGGCGCGCGCGGCGAGCAGGTCCTGCATCGCGCGGCGGTAGAGCTTGCGGTCGGCCTGGGCGCGCGGGCCGCGTACCGCGTGACCCTTGCTGCGATTCAAAACGCGGAACTGAATCCCGGCGCGGTCGATGGTGCGCGCCATGAGGCCGTCGAGCGCGTCGATCTCCCGAACCAGATGCCCCTTCGCGAGGCCGCCGATCGCCGGGTTGCACGACATCTCGCCGATCGTGGCCCGGCTATGCGTCAGCAGCAGCGTCCTAGCGCCCAGCCGCGCCGCAGCGTCGGCCGCCTCGCAGCCGGCATGACCGCCGCCGATGACGATGACGTCGAAGCGGTTTTGCGTCGGGGTGTCCATGCGGCGCAATCTAGTCAAGGGCGCCCGATGTTTCACGTGAAACAGGCGCGGCGCCGAAACCGGAAATGCGGATGTTTTCGGGAATAGAAATTAACCATTTCTTAAGTCATAATCAGTAATTCGTTAACCAATGAGCAAAAATTCGGCAGGGCCCACAGTAATGACAGAATTAAGGCGGAACTGCCCTATATATTGACCGAATC
>DATNMV010000176.1:0-5974 GCA_035602175.1 Allostellaceae bacterium | reverse complement strand
GCGATCGCGGCGCGCGAAGCCGCGCCCAATCCCAAGCCGTCGAACTATCCCGAGCCCTATTATTCGCGCATGAAGAAGCGGCACAAGCGGCCGTTGGGCGATCTCTTCGGCTTGCGCAATTTCGGCGTCAACCTCACGCGGATCGCGCCCAGCGGCGAATCGGCCTTGCGCCACGCCCATTCGGCGCAGGACGAATTCATCTATGTGCTCGAGGGCGAACCGGTGCTGATCACCGATTCCGGCGAGACGCCCTTAAAGCCCGGCCTGTGCGCGGGATTTCCGGCGGGTTCGGGCGATGCCCATTGCCTAGTCAACCGCACTCCGCGCGACGTCTGGTATCTCGAGATCGGCGACCGCAGCGCCAACGACGCGGTCGAATATCCCGACGACGACATAAGGGCGGTGCCGACGCCGGACGGCAGGCGGATATTCACCCGCAAAAACGGCGGGAAATTCTAGGCTTTCGCCCGGGCCGCGGCCGGTTAGGCCTTGGCGCGGGCCGCGCCGAGGGCGCCGCGCGCGATGCGCAACAGCGCGGCGCGGGTCAGGGTCTCGGCCGGCATGCCGGCGCTTTTCACCCGGATTTCGGTCTCGGTGAGCGCGCCCAGCACGGCGGCCGCGCGCCGGGGCGGCCACAGCCGCAACTGGCGCTTGAAGCGGTCCTTCACCTTGAAGAACAGCGGCGGGCGCAGGCTCGATATCGCGTCCTCTTCGGAACCGCCCTGGGCCAGCCTGGCCCCGGCGCGGTGCAGCCGCTCGAAATGCCGCATCGCCGCGCGCAAAATGCGCACCGGCGCCTCGCCCTCGGCCAGGGCGCGGTGAAGCGCGCGCTCGAAGCCCGCGGTGTCGCCTTCGGCCGCGCCCAGCACCACGTCGTCGAGCGAAAGCTCGGCGCTGTCGCCGACCACGCTCGCCGCGTCGTCGAAACCGATCCGGCCGCCGTCGCCGGCGTAAAGCGCGAGCTTCTCCAGCTCCCGCCGGCTCATCATGCGGTCGCCGCCCAGGGACGCGACCAGGTATTGCACCACCGCGGCGTCGGCGGTAACCCGGTGCGATCCCAGCACCTCGCGCACCAGCGCCTCGATCTCGCGCGGCCCGTCGAGATAACAGGCGATGGAAGCCGCGCTGGCGGCGTTCTCGAAGGCGCGGCGCAAGGCCGAACGCGGCTTCAGATCGCCCGCCTCGACCAGCACGAAACTGTCGCCCGGCGGCATGTCCTTGAGGAACGCGGCCAGCGGCGCTCCCGCCGCGTCGCCGGCTTCCCGGATCCAGATCAGCCGCCGTCCGCCGGTGAGCGCGAGCTGCGCCGATTCGTCATAGAGCCGCGCCGGCTTCGTGCCGAGATCCTCGGGGGCGAGATAAACCACCCGGAAGGCGTCGCTTATGTCGGGCACGACGGCGCGGGCGAGAGTCTCGGCCCGCTCGGCGACCAGGCCGCGGTCGGGGCCGTAGATCAGGCAGGCGCGCGCCGCCTTGTCCGGCGATTTGAGGAAAGCGGATATCCGCTGCCGCTCAAGCTTCAAGGCGCGGGTCTCAATTCGTGGCGGCGCGGCGATTGCGCACGAACAGCGAGAGATTCGCCACCATGTCGTCGCTGATGTCACTCACGGCGCGGGCGCGCGCGTCGTCCTCGGCCACCTGGGTGGCGTAGCCGTCTTCCAGGATGTTGAAGGCGCTGATGGTATGGCTGCGGCCGTTGAACACGATGGCGCCGCCCGGCGCCACCAGGGAATAGGTGGCGATGGCGCTGATCTCGCCGCGCTCCGAGGTGGCGTTACGCTCGATGCCGAGATCGCCGCGCGACAGGGTGATCGTCGTGCGCAGCTCGTAGCGTTGCGGCATGCTGACGCCGCGCGGATTGAGCCGCTCGCGCAAGGACATCACCAGCAGCTGGCCGTCGCGGTCGGGAATCGAAACGACCTTGATCGCCGCCAGATCGGGATCATAGGCGCCGGCGGTGCGTCCGCCGTAAAGCGGGTGGAAACCGCAAGCGCCCAGCGGTGAAGCCGTCAGGGCGATCAGCAGGGCGCGCCTAGACCACGACATTGACGATCCGATTCGGCACGACGATGGTCTTGCGCGGCGCGCGGCCGCCGAGCGCGCTGATCACGTTCGGGAGCGCCAGCGCCGCGGCCCGGGCGTCGCCCTCGCCGGCGTCGCGCGGCAGCTCGACCGTGCCCCGGAGCTTGCCGTTCACCTGCACCGCCAGCGTCACCGTCTCGGCCAGAAGGAGGGCCGGGTCCGCCTTGGGCCAGGGCTGGTCGACCAGGAGCTCCCGGTGCCCCAGCGCCTGCCACAATTCCTCGGCGAGATGCGGCATCATTGGCGACAACAGGCGCACCGTCGTCTCGAGGCCTTCGCGCAGGACCGCGCCCGAAGCCCGGACGTTCTCCTCGACGGCGTTGGTCAGCTCGCGCAGCCGCGCCACCGCCTTGTTGAAATGGAAGCGGTCGAGATCCTCGGTGACGAAGGAAATCGTCTGGTGGGTCACGCGGCGCAGCCTCTGGTCGTCCCCGGACGGGTCGTTGGGTATTTTGGCACCGGGCGCCGGCAAGGGCGAGGGTCTTTCGGAGACCAGCCGCCACAGGCGGTTGGCGTAGCGCCAGGCGCCCTCGATGCCGGCATCGGTCCATTCCAGGTCGCGCTCGGGCGGACTGTCGGACAGAAGGTAAAGCCGCGCCGTGTCGGCGCCGAAGGCCTCGACGATGGATTCGAGCCCGACCACGTTCTTCTTGGACTTGGACATTTTCTCGAGTCGGCCGGCGGAAACCGGGCCGCCGCCGGGGCCGGTCAGGCGGCCGGCCTCGTCGCGCCGCACTTCCTCGGGAAAGAGCCAGTGGCCGTCCCGGTCCTGATAGGTCTCGTGGCAAACCATGCCTTGGGTGAACAATCCGGCGAAAGGCTCCGCGATCTTCCAATAGCCGCAGCGTTCGAGCGCGCGGGCGAAGAAGCGCGAATAGAGCAGGTGCAGCACGGCGTGCTCGATGCCGCCGATATACTGGTCGACCGGCATCCAGTAATCGACGTCCCGGCGCTCGAAGGCCTTGTCCGAGCGCGGCGAGCAATAGCGCGCGAAATACCACGAACTCTCGAAGAAGGTGTCGAAGGTGTCGGTTTCGCGCACGGCGTTGCCGCCGCATTGCGGGCAGGAAACGTGCTTCCAGGTCGGGTGGCGGGCGAGCGGGTTGCCCGGCTGGTCGAAGGTCACGTCGTCCGGCAGCGTCACCGGCAGATCCTTCTCCGGCACCGGGACGATGCCGCATTTCCCGCAATGGA
Organism: Allostellaceae bacterium; assembly: GCA_035602175.1. GTDB lineage: Bacteria > Pseudomonadota > Alphaproteobacteria > ATCC43930 > CGMCC-115725 > REEB95. The sequence continues at coordinate 2,698 of DATNMV010000176.1, read as the reverse complement.
TCACCGGGATCGGACAGCCCCAATAACGCTGGCGCGACACGCCCCAATCGCGCAGACGCCAGACGGTCGCGCCCGCGCCCGAGCCCAGATTTTCCAGCCGCGCGATCGCCGCGCGCTTGGCCGATGCGACGTCGAGACCGTCGAGAAACCCGGAATTGATCGCCTGACCGTCGCCGGTATAGGCCTCATTCCCGATCGAGAACGTCTTCAAGTCTTCACCCGGGGGCAACACCACCGGCGTGACCGCAAGGCCGTATTTGCGCGCGAATTCCAAATCGCGCTGGTCATGCGCCGGACAGCCGAAGATCGCGCCGGTGCCGTATTCCATCAGCACGAAATTGGCGACATAGACCGGGAGATTCCGGCTTGGCTCGAAGGGATGCGCCGCCTTGACCGATGTCAGATAGCCCTTCTTCTCCGCCGTCTCCAACACCGCCTCGCTGGTGCCCATGCGGTTGCATTCGGCGATGAATTCCTGGAGCCGCAGGTCGCTCTTGGCCAATTCATCGGCCAGCTTGTGATTGGGCGCAACCGCCAGGAATGACGCGCCGAAGAGCGTGTCGGGCCGCGTGGTGAAGACTTCGAGCCGGTCTTTTCTTCCGGCGAGGGCAAAGAACACCCGCGCGCCTTCCGACCGCCCGATCCAATTCTCCTGCATCAGCCGCACGCGCTCGGGCCAGCGCGGCAAATCCTTGAGCGCGGCCAACAGTTCTTCGGCGAAGTCGGTGATCTTCAGAAACCACTGCGACAGCAGGCGTTTCTCGACCGGCGCGCCGGAACGCCAGCCGCGGCCGTCGATCACCTGCTCGTTGGCCAAGACGGTGTTCTCCTCGGGGTCCCAGTTGACCCAGGATTCCTTGCGGTAGGCCAGGCCCACCTTGAGGAAATCGAGGAACATCTTCTGTTCGTGCCGGTAATAGTCGGGATCGCAGGTGGCGATCTCGCGCCGCCAGTCATAGGCGATGCCCATGCGCTTCAACTGGTCGCGCATGACGGCGATGTTGGCGTAGGTCCACTCCTTGGGGTGGACCTTGGAGGATATGGCCGCGTTTTCGGCCGGCAGGCCGAAGGCGTCCCAACCCATCGGATGCAGCACGTTGAATCCCTGCGCGCGCTTGTAGCGCGCCACCACGTCGCCCATGGTGTAGTTGCGCACGTGGCCGACATGGAGCTTCCCCGAGGGATAGGGGAACATCTCCATCACGTAATATTTGGCGCGGCGCGGATCGGTCTCGACCTCGAAGCTTTTACGCTCGCGCCAGACCGCCTGCCATTTCTCTTCGGTTTCCTTGGCGTTGTACCGCGCCATCGGGCGTGGGAACGCTTGGCCTGAGGTTATTTCTGCGCCGTGCTCAGACGCATCTGCCGGGCGCGCGCGAGAATTGCGTTCTCGAGATCGCTGGCGGTATTCTGATCCACCTGCGCGTCGATCCAGTTGCCGGTCTTTTGGTCGCGCGTCTGGCGGAACACGCTGGTCTTCACGCCGTCGGCGCGCAATTCGCGGCCGAGGATGAAGACGTTGACCTTGAAGCGCTCGTTCGGCGAGGTGGGCGGACTGTACCAATCGGTGATGATGACGCCGCCGAAGGGATCGGCCGAGGCGAGCGGCATGAAGGACACCGTGTCGAGCGTGGCGTGCCACAGATAGGAATTGACGCCGATGCCCGGGCCGCCGCCGTTGTTCGTGTTGGCGGTGGTGTTGTCGGAGAAGATCATGGATATGATGCTGGCGTTCTTGCCGTCCATGTTGCGGTTGTATTCGTCGGGGTTGATGTATTTCGGATCGTTGCCGTAGGGATCCTCGGCGCGGCGCTGCGCGTCGGGATCGGTGCCGGGGGCGTAGCGGTCGCTGGCGAACAGCCCGCAACCGGACAGAACCAGCCCGGCCGATAGGCACAGGAATGCAACTCTCGCGGACATGACCAACGGCTCCTTAAGCGCTCTCCCCCGAAACCTTGCCGGTCCGGGTTCACCAAATAATCTTATACCCAAGACAAGCGGCATGTCGCTATGTCTTCACCGCTTGAGCGCGCGTCCGGACCCCGTTGGACATGGAAAAAACGAAATATTCCAATTATTTAACCCGCATCGCCGGTAACCTGGCGGCGGTGCGCGCGCGGCTGGTCCGGGCCGCCGAGGCCTGCGGCCGCGACCCCGCCGGCATTTCGCTGGTAACCATTTCCAAGTCCCAGGATGCCGCTGCCATCCGGGTGGCCCTGGCCCAAGGCCAACGCGTCTTCGGCGAGAACCGGGTGCAGGAAGCCCACGCCAAATACCCGGCGCTCAAGGCCGAATATCCCGATCTCGTCCTCCACCTGGTCGGTCCGTTGCAGACCAACAAGGCGACCGATGCGGTGGCGCTGTTTGACGTGATCGAGACCGTCGACCGGCCCAACCTGGCCGAGACGCTGGCCCATGCCATGGCGAAAACCGGCCGGCGGCCCGCATGCCTGATCCAGGTCAATACCGGCCATGAGCCGCAAAAGGCCGGGATCGCGCCCGAAGCGGCCGATCCGTTCATCAAAGACTGCCGCGCGCGCTGGAACCTGCCGATCCGGGGCCTGATGTGCGTTCCGCCGGTTCATGAAAACCCGGCGCCGCATTTTTCCCTGCTGGCCGCGATCGCCGCGCGCAACGGCTTGAAGGAACTCAGCATGGGCATGAGCGCCGATTTCGAGATCGCGATATCCCAGGGCGC
>DATNMV010000175.1:0-3056 GCA_035602175.1 Allostellaceae bacterium | reverse complement strand
GAATATCTCGCCAAGCGCGGCCTCGACGAATCCGCCTGGAAGCGTTTCCGCCTGGGCTACGCGCCCGACAGAAGCGACGCGCTGAAACGCGCGCTTGAACTCAAATTTCCCGAAGCCTTGCTGATCGAAGCCGGGTTGCTGCACAAATCCGACGACGGCCGCGCGCCGTTCGATTATTTCCGCGGCCGGGTGATCTTTCCGATCGGCGACCGGCGCGGCGCCATCATCGCCTTCGGCGGGCGCGTACTCGACGACACCCAGCCCAAATATTTGAACTCGCCCGACACGCCGCTTTTCGCCAAGGGACGGGTGCTCTACGGCCTGGCTTCGGCGCGCGCCGCCGCCGCGCGCGATCCATCGGCCATCGTCGCCGAGGGCTATATGGACGTGATCGCGTTGCGCCGCGCCGGCTTCCACACCGCGGTGGCGCCGCTGGGCACGGCGCTGACCGAAACCCAGATCGAGGAGCTGTGGAAGCTCGCCGCCGAACCGGTGCTGTGCTTCGACGGCGACACCGCCGGGCAGCGCGCCGCGTCGCGCGCGCTCGAACGCGCGTTGCCGCTGCTCAAGCCCGGCTTCTCCTTGCGCTTTGCCACCTTGCCGGTGGGCGAGGATCCCGACACGCTGATCGCGCGCCAGGGTGCGGAATCCATGCGTGCGGTGCTCGAACGGGCGCGGCCCCTGGCGGAGGTGCTGTGGGCGATCGAAACCGCGCATCCGCTCAAAACGCCGGAGCAGCGCGCCGCGCTGGAACAGCGGCTCGAAACCCAGATCCGCCGCATCGCCGACCGTTCGGTGCAGGAGCATTACCGTAATTTCTTCCGCGCGCGTCTGGCCGAGACTTTCAACGTCGGTGCCCAGAATTCCGCCCGGGGCGGCTGGGGCCGGTTCGCGCCCTGGCGCAGCGGCCCGATTCGCCGCGCCGGCCGGGGCGGCCGGCCTATGCTGCGCGGCGCGTCCCCGGCCCATGAGCCGCCGCCCGAGGCCGATCCCGGCCTGTTGCAGCGCCGCGCCCAGGAAGTGCTGCTGGCGCTGCTGTTGAACCACCCCTTCCTGCTGGCTGAGGTGGGCGAGGAACTGGCCCAATTCGAGCTGTCCGACCGGGCACTTGACAGGCTTTGCCGCGAGATTTTAAGACTGCACAGCCTTCACCCGGACCTTGACGCAGCCGCCCTGAAGCTCCACCTATCAAACAGCGGATTCGGCCAGGATTTGGCTGGGATTCTGTCTCCCCAGGTCCTTAACCACGCGGGTTTCGCGCGGCCCGGGGCGGATGCCGAGGATGTCAGGTTGGGGTGGAACCATACCAAGGCCCGGTTGCAGGAGCGGCGGCTGTTGTCGACGCAGATATCGGAAGCGGAGCGCAACCTGGCCTCCGACGGGACCGACGAGAAATGGTCGCGCCTTCAGCCCTTGCTGCAGAGCAAGGCGGAGGATGACGGCGCGGCGGGTGGGGGAATGGATTGACGGCCCGGGCCCGATGCGGGCGGGGGTGACACCGAACGGGATGGCGGGCGCAACAGGCGCCGTCGCGCCCGTTCTTTGATTCTTAGGTAGGCCCATCGGGCCAGGCGAAGGCAGGATCGACATGGCGAGCAAATCCAACGCGAAGGACGAAGCACCCGAGGCGCGCGAAGAAGCGGCCGAGGCGTCGCCGCTCGATACCACCGTGGCCGCGATCAAGAAGATGGTCGCCAAGGGCAAGGAGCGCGGCTACGTCACCTATGACGAGATCAACGCGGCGCTGCCGCCCGAGAAGGTGTCGTCCGAGCAGATCGAAGACACCATGACCATGCTGTCCGAGCTCGGCGTCAACATCGTCGAGAACGAAGAGGGCGAGGAGCCGGCGGCCAAGGAAGGCGAAGAGGAAGAAGCCGAAGCCAAGACGGGCGGCAATCTCGACGACGAGGATATAGGCCGCACCGACGATCCGGTGCGCATGTACCTGCGCGAGATGGGTTCGGTCGAGTTGCTGTCGCGCGAGGGCGAAATCGCCATCGCCAAGCGCATCGAGGCCGGCCGCGAGATGATGATCGGCGGCTTGTGCGAAAGCCCGCTCACCATGCGCGCGCTCATCGCCTGGCGCGACGCGCTGATGGAAGGCAAGATGCTGCTGCGCGATGTGGTCGATCTCGACGCGACCTATGGCAGCAATTTCGACGAGGAAGCCGCCGAGGCCGAGGCCGCCGAGGAAGAGGAAGGCAAAGCTCCCGAGAAGGAAGGCGAGGAGGCCGAGGAAGGCGCGAAGCCCGCCGAAGGCGCGCCCGAGGCCGAAGGCGAAGGAGACGGCGAGGAAGGCTCGATCTCGCTCGCGGCGATGGAAGAGGAATTGAAGCCCGGCGTGCTCAAGAATCTCGACGAGATCGCCGGACTCTACAAGAAGCTGCACAAGATACAGGAGAGCCGGCTCTCCGTCCTCAAGGAGGGCGACGAGATCGGCAAGCCGGCGGAGAAGCGCTACGACAAGCTCCGCGCCGAGATGGTCGAGGCGATGAACAACGTCCATCTCAACAACGCGCGCATCGAATATCTGGTCGAGCAGCTCTATTCGCTCAACCGGCGGCTGCTGGCTGCGGACGGCAAGCTATTACGGCTGGCCGAGCATGCCGGCGTCAAGCGCCAGGATTTCCTCGGTCAGCACATGGGCCAGGAATTGCAGCCCGACTGGGTTTCGCGCGTGCGCCGGCTCCACGGCAAGGGCTGGGCTTCGCTCATTTCCAAGCACGGGACCGAGGTCAAGGCCTTGCGCGCCGAAATCGCCGCCAGCTCGGCCGATGCCGGCGTGCCGCCGGTCGAATTCCGCCGCATCGTCTCGACCGTGCAGCGCGGCGAGCGCGAAGCGGCCCGCGCCAAGAAGGAAATGGTCGAAGCCAATCTCCGCCTCGTCATCTCCATCGCCAAGAAATACACCAACCGCGGCCTGCAATTCCTCGACCTGATCCAGGAAGGCAATATCGGGCTGATGAAGGCGGTCGATAAATTCGAATATCGCCGCGGCTATAAATTCTCGACCTATGCGACGTGGTGGATCAGACAGGCGATCACGCGCTCGATCG
>DATNMV010000174.1:0-7023 GCA_035602175.1 Allostellaceae bacterium | reverse complement strand
CGGGCAGGTCGGGCAGCTTGGCGGCCTCGCGCTCTGCGAAGAAGACGTGGCGCAGCGCGCGGAACTGGCCGCTTTGTCGCCGGGTCTCGAAAATCGCGCGCTCGCGCGCCAGTCCCTGGGCGAAGGGCAGCGACGCGGCCTCGACCGCCGCAACCGCGTCCAAGGGCGCCTCAAAGCCGCGCTGCCGCTTTTTCAAGTCGGTTCGCTTCTCATCAAAGAGCGCCGCGCTCGCCCCCTTGACCGGGAGATCGCAGGCGCGGCGCGGCGCGCGTTTTTCGTCCAGCACGCGCCGGGCGAAGGCGAGCGCGGCTTCGCGGATGTCGCCCGCGGCCAGTTCGTCCACCAGCCCGGCGGCGAGCGCGGCCTCGGCCGCAATCATCTCGCCGCCCGAAATCATGTCGAGCGCAAGTTTTGAACCAATCAGCCTTGGTAGGCGCTGGGTTCCGCCGCCGCCGGGAATGAGACCCAGCTTGACCTCGGGCAATCCCAGCCGCGCCTCCTTGGCAGCGATGCGCCAGTGGCAGCCCATGGCGAGCTCCAGCCCGCCGCCCAGCGCGGTGCCGTGAATCGCGGCGATGGTGGGCTTGGCGCTTTGCTCGAGGCAAGCGGCCAGGGTTCCGGTCAAGGGCTCGATGCGGGGCTTGTCGAGTTCGGCTATGTCGGCGCCGGCGACGAAGGTGCGCCCGGCGCAGGCGATCACGATCGCCGACACGGCGGGATCGGCCAACGCCGCGTCGAGATTCTCCTTCAACACCGCGCGCAGCGCCCGGCTCAAAGCGTTGACCGGGGGGTTGTCGAGGATTAGGACCGCAATGGCGCCGCTGTGCTCGGTTTTAACCAACATGGCGGCAGCCTGTAAGGCGCGGCTCGCCGCTGTCAAGCCATCCGCCGCCGCCGGTCTGCCCTGCGCGCGACGCCGGTACCGCGCTCCCACCGGCTTTGCTATCGTTTTCGGGCATGAGCCAGGATTCGCCCAAGGGCTATTCCATGACGCGCGAAGCGGTGTTGAGCGGCGAGATTCGCAAGCTCATCGTCGCCGCCGATCCCGCCGCCAAGGTGCTGAGCGACGAGGAACACAGCGCCGGCGTGGCGGCGATGCTGGCGTCGCGGCCCGACAGCGGCGATGTCTGGGTGTTCGCCTACGGCTCGCTGTTGTGGAACCCGATGATCCATTTCACCGAAAAGCGGGTCGCCACCGTGCACGGCTTCCACCGCCGCTTCTGCCTGTGGACCCATCTCGGGCGCGGTTCGGCATCCGCGCCCGGATTGATTCTCGGCCTCGATTACGGCGGCGCCTGCCGAGGCCTGGTCTATCGCATCGCCAAGGCCGAGGCGCGGCAGGAATTGGAACTGCTGTGGAAGCGCGAGATGGTCACCGGCTCCTATGCGCCGCGCTGGGTGCGCATCGTCACCCATGAAGGTGGGCGCGGCTGGGCCGTCGCCTTCGTCATCAACCACGCGCATCCGCGTTATGCCGGCGTGCTGACCGAGGCGCGCATCGTCGAATCCATCGCCCGCGCCAAGGGACCGCTCGGTCCCTGCGCCTCCTATTTGTTCGACACCGCCGCGCAACTGGAAATGCTCGGTATCCGCGATCCAAGGCTGTTCCGGTTGCGCGATCTTGTCGCTCAAGCCATTGAGGGACCGAAGAAAAATCCGGAATAAGCTTTACGCGGGCATGGCGTAAGCTGTATCGGTAAAATGACAGCGCGGGGGCCGAACCCCGTTTGGGGAGCGCTTTGGCATGAAGGCGGATAAGGCGCCGGCGGGTTTCGCGCCGCACGGCAAGCGGCGGGTGACGATCCTGGGTTCGACCGGATCGGTCGGCTGCAACACCGTCGAGCTGGTCGAAGCGTCGCCCGATGCCTATGCGGTCGAGGCGCTGGTCGCTTACCGCAACGCCGAATTGCTGGCGCAGCAGGCGCGCCGCCTCAACGCCAAATTCGCCGTCGTCGCCGATGAAAGCCAGTACCGAATCCTCAAGGAGGCGCTAGCCGGCAGCGGGATCAAGACCGCGTCGGGCGCCCAGGCGGTGGTTGAGGCCGCTTCGTACCCAGCCGATTGGGTGATGGCGGCGATCGTCGGCTCGGCAGGATTGGCGCCCACACTCGAAGCGGTGCGGCGCGGCGCGCTGGTCGCGCTCGCCAACAAGGAAGTCATGGTCTGCGCCGGTTCGCTGGTGACGGCGGAAGCCAAGCGCTGCGGCGCGCGGCTTTTGCCGGTCGACAGCGAGCACAACGCCATCTTTCAGGTGTTCAGCGACGCGCATCGCGGCGCCATCGACCGCATCGTGCTGACCGCCAGCGGCGGGCCGTTCCGCGAGCGCGCGTTCAAGGACATGGCGGACGTCACGCCCGAACAGGCGGTGGCCCATCCCAATTGGCGCATGGGCGCCAAGATCTCGGTCGATTCCGCGACCATGATGAACAAGGGCCTTGAGGTGATCGAGGCGCACCATCTCTTCGGTCTGCCGAGCGAGCGCATCGATGTGGTGGTGCATCCGCAATCGGTGGTGCACGGCCTGGTCTACTACAGCGACGGCTCGGTGCTGGCGCAGCTGGGCTCACCCGACATGCGCACGCCCATCGCCAACACGCTCGGTTGGCCGGATCGCATTTCCGCGCCCAGCCCCAGACTCGACCTGGCGCAGCTGGCGCGACTCACTTTCGAGGCGCCTGATCCGGCGCGCTTTCCGGCGCTCAGGATCGCGCGCGCCGCGCTTCTGGCCGGCGGCGGATCGCCGACCGTCTTGAACGCGGCCAACGAAGTGGCGGTGGCCGCCTTCCTCGACAAGCGCATCGGCTTTCTCGACATCGCGGCGATCGTCGAGCGCACGCTCGACGCGTTGCCGGGAAGGCGCATCGACGCGCTCGAGGACATCTACGCGCTCGACGCAGAGGCGCGCGCCGCCGCGCGCCGCTTCATCGGCAACCGCGCGCCGGCCGGCGCCTCCCGGGCCGCCTTCGGCTGAACCCCGTTCCAGGCAAGCCATGGCCGTTTCCGACCAGCCCGTGCTCGTCACCGGTGCTTCGGGCTTCGTCGGCTCGGCGGTGGCGCGCGCGCTGCTGGCTGAGGGCCGCAAGTTGCGCGTGCTGCTGCGCCCGTCGAGCGACCGCGGCAACATAAAGGGTCTCGACGTCGAGCTGGTTCTGGGCGGGCTCGACGATCCCTCGGTGCTCAAGCAAGCGGCATCCGGTTGCGGCGCCGTCTATCACGTGGCCGCGGATTACCGCCTCTGGGTGCGCGATCCGGCGCCGATGTACGCCGCCAATGTCGAGGGCACGCGGCTGGTCATGGAGGCGGCACTCGCCGCCGGCGTCGCGCGCGTGGTCTATACCGGCAGCGTCGCCACGCTCGGCTGGAACGCGGACGGCAAGCCGGCGGACGAGAATACCTCGAGCCAGGCCGCGGACATGATCGGACATTACAAGCGGTCAAAATTCATGGCCGAGGAGGTGGTGAAGAAGCTGGTGCGCGAACGCAAGCTGCCGGCGGTGATCGTCAATCCATCGACGCCGGTCGGCCCGCGCGACATCAAGCCCACGCCGACCGGCCGCATCATCGTCGAGGCGGCGTCCGGCCGCATGCCGGCCTACGTCGATACCGGCCTCAACCTGGTGCATGTCGACGATGTCGCGTCGGGTCATCTTCTGGCCGAGAAGCGGGGCCGCGTGGGCGAGCGCTACATTCTCGGCGGCGATGATCTGATGCTGGCCGAGATCCTGCGGATCATCGCTGAGATTGCCGGACGACACCCGCCCAAGGTGCAGATTCCGATTGCCGTGCTTGGTCCGGTCGCATTTCTCGCCGAGGGTTGGGCCAATCTCACCGGTAGCGAGCCTTTCCTTACCCGCGACGGCTTGCGCATGGCGCGCCACCGCATGTTCTTCTCCTCGGCCAAGGCGGCGCGCGAATTGGGCTACAAGCCGCGCCCGGCCGCAAAGGGGCTGGCCGACGCGATAGCCTGGTTCCGCCAGGCGGGCATGTGCCCATGAGCGCCGCGCTGCTCTCGGCGTTGCCGAGGTTGGCCGGCCAAGCGGGTTGCTGGCTGGCGTTGACTGTATGGGCGATGATGGCCCTGGCTGATGCGCCGATGCTACGGTTTTACCGGACCGGGCTGTGGAAGGGACTTGTGTCATGGCTGAGCCAGCGCTGAAAAGCGCGGTCGAGACGCCCTCGGGCAAAGGGCGCGGCGACGAGAATTTCCCGGTCGGCTCCTGGCTCATCCGCCGCGATCTGCGCCCGCATGTGCATGCCTTCTACCGTTTCGCGCGCGAAGCCGACGACATCGCCGACAATCCCGCGCTGGTGGCGTCCGAAAAGCTGCGGCGGCTCGACCGCATGGGCGCGGTGCTTGACGGCGCCACGGGCGCCGACGCGTTTTCGGCCAAGGCGATGCGCGCGAGCCTGCAAGCGACCGGCACGACCGCGCAGCATTGCCACGACGTGCTGCGCGCCTTCCGCCTGGACGCGACCAAGCTGCGTTACCGCGACTGGGACGATCTGATGGAATATTGCCGCTATTCGGCCTCGCCGGTGGGGCGGCAATTGCTCGACCTGCACGGCGAAAGCCACGCCACTTGGCCGCCTTCGGATGCGCTGTGCAGCGCGCTTCAGGTGCTGAACCATCTCCAGGATTGCGCCGACGATTACATCAATCTCGACCGCGTCTATCTGCCCGAGCCCTGGCTCGCCGAGGCCCATGCGCGGGTCGAGGATTTGCGCGCGCTGTCCGCCAATGCGGGGCTGCGCCGGGTTTTCGACCGAATGCTTGACGGCACCGACGGATTGATCGTCACGGCGCGCGCCTTGCCCGGACAGGTCAAGAGTCCGGGACTGAGCCGCGAATGCGCGGTGATCGTCGATCTGGCGGCGCGGCTTTCGCGCCGGCTCAGGCGCGACGATCCGCTCGCCATGCGGGTCAAGCTTTCGCGCGGCGATTTCGCGCTCGCCCTTCTGACCGGCCTGCTGCGCGGAGGGCGCGGGTGAGCGCGGCGGAACAACCGGCCGGCGGGACGGCGGGCGGAGGCGGCAACGCCGCCATCAACGCCCAGGTGGCGGCAGCCAAGACTTCGTTCTATTGGGCGATGCGCTTTCTGCCCAAGGCGCGGCGCGAGGCCATGTTCGCGGTCTACGCCTTTTGCCGTGCAGTCGACGACATCGCCGACAGCGACGACGCGCCGGCGGCCAAGCTGGCGGCGTTGGCCGCATGGCGGCGCGAGATCGACGCGATCTATGAAGGAACGCCGGTTCTGCCGCTGTCGCGCGCGCTGGCCGGGCCGATCCGGAGTTACGATCTGCGCCGCGGCGATTTCATCGCCATCGTCGCCGGCATGGAAATGGATGCGCGCGCGGATATCGTCGCTCCGTCGCTGGACGAGCTCGATCTTTATTGCGACCGCGTCGCCTGCGCGGTGGGAAGACTCTCGGCGCGCATTTTCGGCGCGCCACAAAACCATGCCGATCGCGTGGCCAACGCCTTGGGCCGTGCCTTGCAGCTCACCAACATCCTGCGCGACCTGGCCGAGGACGCGGCGCGCGGCCGGCTCTATCTGCCGCGCGAATTGCTCGACAAGCATGGCATCAAAGACCGTGCGCCCAGCGCCGTGCTCGCCCACCGCGCGCTTCCCGCGGTGTGCGCGGAGATCGCCGCCATGGCCCGCAAGCGCTATGCCGAGGCGGGAGAAGCCATGAAAGGCTGCCCGCCCGGCACCATGCGTCCGGCGGCGGTGATGGGCGCGGTCTATGCCGACATCCTGGCGCGGCTGGAAAAGCGCGGCTGGCGGCGCATCGACGACCGCGTCAGCGTGCCGGCGCCGCTCAAGCTGTGGTACGCGCTGCGCTACGGATTCCTATGAGCGCGCCCGATCGTCCAATACGCGTTCACGTGGTGGGGGCGGGAATGGCGGGTCTGGCGGCTGCGGTGCGGTTGGCCGAATCCCAAATCCCGGTTTCACTTTACGAATCGGCGGCGCATGCCGGCGGCCGTTGCCGTTCCTACAACGACGCCACGCTCGGCTGCCGCATCGACAACGGCAATCACTTGCTGATCGCCGGCAACCGCTCGGCCATGCGTTATCTCGAGACCATTGGCGCGCGCGATACGCTGACCGGGCCGGAAGCGCCCGCCTATCCTTTCCTCGACCGCGCTTCCGGAGAGCGCTGGGTGTTGCGCATGAATTGGGGAAGGCTGCCGTGGTGGATTACCTCGCCGGCGCGGCGCGTGCCGGGAACCACTCTGACGGATTATTTGCGGGCGTCGAATCTCTTCCGCGCAGGATCCCTCGCCACGGTGGACGATGTGCTGGAGAAGGACAGCGTGATCTACCGCCGGCTGTGGCAGCCCTTGGCGATCGCCGCGCTGAACACGCCGCTCGATCAGGCTTCCGCCTCGCTGCTGGCCAGCGTGCTGAGCGAAAGCTTCGGCGCGGGCGGCGCGTCCTGCCTGCCGCTCGTGCCCCAGGAGGGCCTGTCGGAATCCCTGGTCGATCCGGCGCTGGCCTTCCTCAAGTCGCAAGGATCGGAAATCCGTTTCAACGCCCGGCTGCGCGCCATCCGCTTCAAGGCCGAGCGCGCCGCATCGCTCGATTTCGAATCCGGCGAAATGGAAATGGCGCCCGGCGAATCCCTGGTGCTGGCGGTGACGGCGCCGGTGGCGGCGCGGCTCTTGCCGGACATATCGGCGCCCAGTGCCTATCACGCCATCGTAAACGCGCATTACCGCATCCGCGCGCCGGAAGATTCGCCGTTTTTCGTGGGAATCATCGGCGGCACCGCCGAATGGGTGTTCCGCAAGCGCAATGTCCTGTCGGTGACGGTGAGCGCGGCCGACCGGCTGCTCGACACGCCGGCTGAGGAGCTGGCCGAGACCTTGTGGCGCGACGTCGCCGCCGCCTATGAGCTGGCTTCGGGCCCGGTGCCCCCGGTACAAATCGTCAAGGAGCGCCGCGCAACCTTCGCCGCGACACCGGCGCAGCTGGCGCGCCGGCCACGCAACGCGACGCGCTGGAACAACCTGATCCT
>DATNMV010000173.1:0-3453 GCA_035602175.1 Allostellaceae bacterium | reverse complement strand
TCCGGCCGGACGGTGGAGATCGCCGGCCATGCCCATGCGCTCCGACACCGCCAAGGTGACGTTCTCCAGCACGCTAAGTCCCCGGAATAGCGCGGTAATTTGGAAGGTGCGGGCGAGTCCGCGCTTGACCCGTTGGGCCTGAGGCAGATGGGTGATGTCGGCGCCTTCGAGCAGGATGGAGCCGCCGCTCGCCCGGAGCGCACCGGAGACCAGATTGATGAAGCTAGTCTTGCCGGCGCCGTTGGGGCCGATGAGCGCGTGGCGCGCGCCGGGCAACAGGCGGAAATCGATGTCGCTCGCCACGGTGAGCGCGCCGAAGCTCTTGCGCAGCGCCTTGGTCTCGAGCGCGGGGGTTTCGCCGGTCATTGTCCCCCCTCCCGCCGCCGCAGCAGCCGCTCGGCTACGCCCAGCGCGCCGCCGCGGGCGAACATCACCACCAGGATCAGCAGCAGCCCTATCCAGAAATACCAATAGACCGGGTCGATTTCGGCGAAGCGGTCCTGAGCGATCATATAGAGCGGCACGCCGATGAAGCCGCCGTAGAGCCTGCCGATGCCGCCGATCAGCAGCATGATGAGGATATTTCCCGAGCGTTCGAAGCCCAGCGCATCGACCGCGACGAACTGCGTCGTCTGCGCCACCAAGGCTCCGGCGACGCCGGCGAGCGCGGCCGAGATGCTGTAGGCGGTCAGCCGGCGGCGGAACACCGGCGTGCCAATGGCATGCATGCGCGCCTCGTTCTCGCGAATGCCGGTGAGCGAGCGGCCGAAGGGCGAATGGACGATGCGCCGCACGACGAGCCAGCCGATGAACAGCACGCCGAGGCAATAGAGATAGGCCGTCCGGCCGTAGAGATCGAAGCGGAACATGCCGAAGACCGGTTTGACCACCATGCCCTGGAGTCCGTCGGCGCCGCCGGTCACGCTGTTGGCCTTGTTCGCCAGCTCGTACAGCATGGTCGCCACCATCAGGGTCTGCATCAGCAGCGGCAGGCCGTTGGTGCGCAGGATGATGGCGCCGGTGACGAAGCCTACAACCGCCGCGGCCAGCGCCGCCACGGCGAGGCCCAAAAACGGCTCGCCCATGCCATGAGCCGCCATCAATCCCGCGGCATAGGCGCCGGTACCGAAGAAGGCGGCATGGCCGAGCGTCACGATCCCGGCATAACCCAGCACCAGATCGAGCGAGAGCGCATAGAGCACGGTGGCGAGGATCTGCGCGCCCAAGGCGAGATAAGCGGGAAAGGCGTAATACGCCCCGAGCGCCACGATCCAGGGCACCGCCTCCATGACGCGCAGGCGGTGGCGCCGCGCGAAAATCTCCATCCGGCGCGAAGCGGCCTGCTTGGCGGCCTCGCTGACGGGGATGCCGTCGGTCACGACGGGCCGACCAGGCCGCGCGGCCGCCACATCAGCAGCGCCAGCGTCAGCGCATAGATGAAGAAGGAGCCGAGCTCCGGCAGGAGATATTTGAAGGCGGTGTCGGAGACGCCCAGCAGCAGCGCCGCGAAGAACGGGCCGCGGATGGAACCGAGGCCGCCCACGGACACGACGATCAGAAAATCCACAAGATAATCAGTGGGATAGCCGGGATAGATGGGCAGGATCTCGGCGCCGAGACCGCCGCCGAGCGCGGCCAGGCCGCTGCCGAGCGCGAAGGAGAGCGTGAAAAGCTGCGAGGTATTGATGCCGACCGCCTGCGCCATGCGCAGATTGTCGACCGCGGCGCGGATTTTCGCGCCGAAACGGGTGCGGTCGAGGCCGAGCCATAGCGCCGTGACCAGAACCGCGCCGCACAGGATCAAGAAGCTGCGATATGTCGGAAATTCGCGGAATCCCAAATCGATCTGGCCGCTCAGGATTGCGGGGGGCTGGAAAAGCTGCGCCAGCGGACCCCAGAAATACTTGGCCGAGGCCACCGCCATGAACACCAGGCCGATGGTCATCAGCACCTGATCGAGTTCGGCGCCGCCGTAAAGTCGCCGGTAGAGCACGCGTTCGCACACAACGCTCGCCGCCGCCACCAACACCACCGCTAGCGCCAGCGCCAGCGGGAACGGCACGCCGTAATCGTTCATCAGCGTCGTGGCGGCGTAGCCGCCGAACATGGCGAATACGCCATGCGCCAGGTTGACGAAGCCCATCAGGCCCATCGTCACCGACAGCCCCACCGAAATGAGATAGAGCACCATGGCGAAGGCGAGGCCGTGGAACAGGATGCTGACGGATGCTGAGAGAATCTCGCTCATGGCCTCGAATCACGCGCCGGAACCACGCCCCTCGAAAACGGCGACCGCCGGCGGTTCATGGCCGCCGGCGATCGTCCAATTCCGGCCCTTGGTCAGCCTTCGGTTACTGGGGCTTCGGCGGGTTCATCTCTTTCCATATATCCTTGACGTTCGGGAAAGTCTCGAACTCGATATTGGCCAGCTTGCCGTTCCGCTTCTCGACGCGGCGGATGTAAATGTTCTGGACGATATCGTGGGTATCGGGGTCGATCGAGAACGAGCCGCGCGGGCTGCTCGCCGTCTTGTAGGTCGAGAGAATTGCCATCGCCTGGTCGCCGTCGAACTTGCCGCCGGTTTTCTTGATGACGTCGAACATCATCGCCATGCCGTCCCAGCCCTGGATGGCGGGGAAGTCGGCGATGACCTTGTCGCCGTATTCCTTGGTCCAGGCGGCGAGGAAAGCCTGGTTGGAGGGCCGCGTGGCCGCGACCGAATAGGTGCCCGAATTGACGACGCCCAAGGGCGCGTCGCCCATGTTCGGCAACTCGCTGTCCATCGCCAGATCCTGGGTCGTGACCAGGGTGATACCGGCCTTCTTCATTCCCAAATCGGTATAGGCCTTCATCATCTGGGTTGATTGCGGACCGCCCGGGACGAAGATGAACAGCGCCTGGGGCTTGGCGTCCTTGATCTTCTGGAGGAAGGGCACGAAATCCGGATTCTGCAGCGGGAACTTGACGGTATCGACGACCTGGCCGCCGCCCTCGGTGAAGCCCTTGGTGAAGCCGCCGGCGGCGTCGTTGCCCGGGGCATAGTCGCTGACCGCGACAATCGCCTGCTTCATGCCGTGCTTGGCCGCCCACAGACCCATCGGATAGGCCACCTGCCACAGGGTGAAGGAATCGCGCACCACATAGGGCGTGCGCGTGATCGGCGCGGCCGCCGCGTTCATGTCGACATACGGCACCTTGGCCTCGGCGGCGATGGAGGCGATGGCGAAGCCGTTGGGCGAATAGACCGCGCCGGCCAGGAAATTGACCTGGTCGCGCGTGACGAGTTCCTGCGCCAGCCGCTTGGCGGTATCGGGATTGGGGCCGGTATCATCACGCCTTAAGATCTCGACCTGGACGCCCGGCGGCAGGTCACTCGCATGCAGCTTGGCGTAAAGGCTCAAGCCCCGGTCCATCGATATCCCGGGCGACGCCAAGGGACCGGAATAGGTCGTG
>DATNMV010000172.1:0-2404 GCA_035602175.1 Allostellaceae bacterium | reverse complement strand
CAGCCGCCGGGCGCCGCGCTCAAGGTTCCCGCGGGATTTTCGGTTTCGGCTTTCTTCACCGGCTTGACCAATCCGCGCGAACTCAGGACCGCGCCCAATGGCGATGTTTTCGTCGCCGAAAGCCAGGCTGGACGCATCCGCATCATCCGCGCGCCCGCCAGCGCGGCGCGCGCCCAACAGGATTCAATCTTCGCCCAAGGCCTCGACCGGCCCTTCGGCATCGCCTTTTATCCGCCCGGGCCCGATCCGCATTACGTCTATGTCGCCAACACCGATTCGGTGGTGCGCTTTCCCTATCAGAGCGGCGATCTGAAGGCGAGTGGCGGTCCCGAAACCATCATCGCCAATCTGCCGCATAATGGCGGGCATTGGACGCGCAGCCTCGCCTTCTCGCCCGACGGCAAGACGCTTTATGTCAGCGTCGGTTCGAGCAGCAACGACGCCGACAATGGCGAGCTCGCCGAGGCCGGACGCGCCGACATCCTCGCCTTCGATCCCGATGGCGGGAACAAACGCGTCTTCGCCTCCGGATTGCGCAACGCGGTCGATCTCGCCGTTCTGCCGGGCTCGGGCGTGCTGGTCGCCTCGGTCAACGAGCGCGACGGGCTGGGCGACGATCTGCCACCCGATTACCTGACGCGGGTGACGCAAGGCGGCTTCTATGGCTGGCCCTGGTTTTATATCGGCAACCATCCCGATCCGCGCCACCTGCACGAACACGACGAGCTGGCAGACCGCGTGCTGATTCCCGATTTGCTGATCCAGCCCCATTCCGCCCCGCTGGGCGTCGCGGTCTATACCGGCAGGCAATTCCCCGAGGAATATCGCGGCGACGTGCTCGTGGCGCTGCACGGTTCCTGGAACCGGGCGATCCGCACCGGCTACAAGCTGATCCGCGTACGCATGAAAGACGGCGCGCCGACCGGGATCTACGAGGATTTCCTGGTCGGGTTCCTGACGCCCGATGGCGATGTCTGGGGCCGGCCGGTCGGCGTCACGGTGGCGGGCGACGGCGCGCTGATCATGAGCGACGACGCCACCGGCACGTTGTGGCGCATCGCCTATGTCGGCGGGCATTAGCCGAAGAATCCCCGGCCTTCCTTGACGCGCCGTTCCAGCAGCGGTGCCGGCAGCAGCGCCTGTTCGCCGGTGTCGCGCGCCAAACGGTTGAGCCGGTCGCGGATCGCGGGGAGCCCCACCTCGTCGGCATAGAACATCGGTCCGCCGCGCCAGGCGGGAAAGCCGTATCCGTAGAGCTGCACCACGTCGATGTCGCCGGGGCGAAACGCGACGCCTTCCTCCAGCAGCCGCGCGCCCTCGTTCACCAGCGGATAGATCAGCCGCTCGACGATCTCGGCGGCGGAGAAGAGCCGCCGCTTGCCGCCCGCGACCTTGGCGATGAGCCGATCGGCCTCGGAATCGGGCAACGGCGTGCGGCTGCCGGATTCATAGCGGAAATATCCCGCGCCGGTCTTCTGGCCGAAACGCCCGGCCTCGGCCAGCGCGTCGGCCACCGGCAGCCGGGTGCCGATCGCCCTGCGCGCGCGCCACGAGACGTCGAGACCGGCCAGATCCGAGGCGGCAAAAGGGCCCATTGGGAAACCAAAAGCAACCATTGCTGCATCGACGTCCTGCGGCAGCGCGCCGTCCTGCAGCAGCCGGTCGGCCTCGCGCGAGCGTTCGGCGAGCATACGGTTGCCGACGAAGCCCGGCGCGGCGTTCACCACCACCGACAGCTTTTTGAGCCTGCGCGCCACGCCCAGCGATGCTGCGATCACCGGCGCGGCGGTTTTTCGGGCGCGCACCACCTCGACCAGGCGCATGACGTGGGCCGGGCTGAAGAAATGTAGCCCCAGCACGTTCTCCGGTCGCCTGGTTGCCGCCGCGATGGCGTCGACGTCCTGGTAAGAGGTGTTGGTGGCGAGGATCGCACCCGGCTTGGTGATGCGGTCGATCTTGCCGAACAGCTTGCGCTTCAGATCCAATTCCTCGAACACCGCCTCGATCACGAGATCGGCGGTTGCGGCGTCGCCCAATGCGAGCGAACCCTTGATCAGTGCCACGCGCCGCCCGATGTCGCCGGACGAGAGATTCTGCCGCTTGGCGGAGGATTCGTAATTGCGGCGGATCGCGTCCAAGCCACGCTCGAGCGCCGCCGGCTCGGTTTCAACGAGCGTCACCGGAATTCCGGCATTGGCGAAGCACATGGCGATGCCCGCGCCCATGGTGCCGGCACCGATCACCGCGGCGGTGCGAATCTCGCTCGGCGGCAGATCGGCGGGCAGGTCGGGCAGCTTGGCGGCCTCGCGCTCGGCGAAGAAGACATGGCGCAGCGCGCGGAACTGGCCGCTTTGCCGCCGGGTCTCGAAAATCGCGCGCTCTCGCGCCAAGCCCTGGACGAAGG
>DATNMV010000171.1:0-2932 GCA_035602175.1 Allostellaceae bacterium | reverse complement strand
CGCCGCCTGAACCGCCCGCCGCGCCATCACGCCGACCAGATGCGCGCGGTATTCGGCGCTGGCGTGGATGTCGGCGTTGAGCCCGTCGGCTTTCTGCGCCACGGTCTTGATGGCATCGGCGGAGAAATTCTTGGTGAGCGCCGCTTCCATCTCTTTCTGGCGGAACACCACCGGCCCGGCGCCGGTCACGGCGACGCGCATGCCGTCCTTGGTTTTGGCCACGAACACGCCGACGATGGCGTAGCGCGAGGCCGGGTTGCGGAATTTCTCATAGGCGGCTTTTTCCGGCACGGGAAACGATACCGCCGTCACGATCTCGCCGGGCTCGAGCGCGGTTTCGAACATGCCCTTGAAGAACGCGTCGGCGGGAATCTTGCGCTTGTCAGTGATGATGGTCGCGTTCAACGCGACCAATGCCGCCGGATAATCCGCCGCCGGGTCATTGTTGGAGATCGAGCCGCCGATGGTGCCGCGGTTGCGCACGGCGGGATCGCCGATCAGCGAGGCCAAATGGGCCAGCGCCGGGATCGCTTTCTTGACCTCGGCCGATTCCGCCACCTCGACATGCCGGGTCATGGCGCCGATCACCACGGCGCCGCCGTCCAGCTTGATGCCCTTCAACTCGGCAATGCCGCCCAGATCGACCAGGTCGCTCGGCTTGGCCAGGCGCTGCTTCAATGTTGGGATCAGCGTCATGCCGCCCGCGACCAGCTTGCCCTCGGCGGCCTTGGCCAGCACGCTCGCCGCCTCGGCGACGCTCTTGGCCTTCTGGTAGTTGAAATCGTACATCGCTCTCTCCCTCGAATTCGTTCAGGCGGCGCGCTTCGCCGCGCCCTTGATGGTTTGCCACACGCGCTCGGCCGTGGCCGGCATCTGCAGATCGTGGATCCCGAGCGGCATTAGCGCGTTCACCACCGCGTTCATCACCGCGCCCGGAGATCCGATGGCGCCGGCCTCGCCGCAGCCTTTGACGCCCAACGGGTTGTGCGTGCACAGCGTGCCGTGGGTTGAGACCTCGAAAAAGGGCAGATCGGCGGCGCGCGGCATGCGGTAATCCATGTAGGAGCCGGTCAGGAGCTGGCCGCTTTCGGTGTCGTAACGGCATTCCTCGAACAGCGCCTGGCCGATGCCCTGGGCCAGCCCGCCATGCACCTGGCCATCGACGATCATCGGATTGACGATGCGGCCGAAATCGTCGGCGGCGGTGAAGCGCTTGAGCTCGACCGTGCCGGTGTCGGGATCGATCTCGACCTCAGCGATATGCGCGCCCGAGGGGAAGGTGAAATTCTTGGGATCGTAATAGGCGGTCTCGTCGAGGCCGGGCTCGAGCACGTCGAGCGGGTAGTTGTGCGGCACATAGGCGGCGAAGGCGATCTCGCCGAAGGATTTCGACTTGTCGGTGCCGGCGACGGTGAACTTGCCGTCCTTGAACTCGATGTCGGCCTCGGCGGCCTCGAGCAGGTGGGCGGCGATCTTCTTGCCCTTGGCCTCGACCTTGTCGAGCGCCTTGACCAGCGCCGAGCCGCCGACCGGCAGCGAGCGCGAGCCGTAGGTGCCCATGCCGAAGGGCGTCTTGGCGCTGTCGCCATGCACCACGTCGATCAGCTCGATCGGCACGCCGAGGCGTTCCGACACCAGCTGGGCAAACGTGGTCTCGTGGCCCTGGCCGTGGCTGTGCGTGCCGGTGAAGACGGTGACGCTGCCGGTCGGGTTGACGCGGATCTCGCCGACCTCGTAAAGCCCGGCGCGCGCGCCGAGCGCGCCCGCCACCGCCGAGGGCGCGACGCCGCAGGCCTCTATATACGTCGCGAGGCCGATGCCGCGCAGCTTGCCGCGTTTCTTGGCCTCGTCGCGGCGTTTTTCGAATCCCGCGTAGTCCGCAGCCTTGAGCGCCATGTCGAGGGTGGTGAAGTAGTCGCCGCTGTCATAGGCCAGCGCCACCGGCGTCTGGTAGGGATAGGCGTTCTTGGGGATGAAATTGCGGCGGCGCAATTCCGCCGGATCGATTTTCAGTTCGCGTGCCGCCCGGTCGATGATCCGCTCCAGCACGTAGCTCGCCTCCGGCCGCCCGGCACCGCGATAGGCGTCGACCGGCACGGTGT
Organism: Allostellaceae bacterium; assembly: GCA_035602175.1. Classification (GTDB taxonomy): domain Bacteria; phylum Pseudomonadota; class Alphaproteobacteria; order ATCC43930; family CGMCC-115725; genus REEB95. The sequence goes on along the minus strand of DATNMV010000171.1, from coordinate 830 downwards.
TGGTGAAGGCGGCCTTGACCTCGGCGTAGATCGCCGGCGTGGTGTAGGTCCCGGCCAGGAGCGTGGCGTAGAGATAAGTCGGCACCGCCGGCGCGAAGGTCGAGATGTAGCCGCCCAGATTGGCGATGGTCAACACTTTAAGCGCCAGGAATTTCCCGTCCTTGTCCAACGCCAGCTCGGCATGGGTGACATGGTCGCGGCCATGCGCGTCGGAGATGAAACTCTCGCTGCGCTCGGCGGTCCATTTGACCGGGCGCGCGAGTTTTCCCGCCGCCCAGGTGACCGCCGCTTCCTCGGCGTAATGGTAGATCTTGGAGCCGAAGCCGCCGCCGACATCGGGCGCCACCACGCGCAGCTTGCTTTCGGGCAGATGGAGCACGAAAGCGGCCATCAACAGGCGGATAGCGTGCGGATTCTGGCTGGTGGTGTAGAGCGTGTAATCGCCGGTGCCGCGGTCGTATTCGCCGATATAGGCGCGCGGCTCCATCGCGTTGGGAATGAGCCGGTTGTTGACCATGTCGATCTTGGTCACATGCGCGGCCTTGGCGAAGGCGGCGGTGACCGGGGCCTCGTCGCCGATATGCCAGTCGTAACAGAGATTGCCGGGCGCGGCGTCGAACAATTGCGGCGCGCCTTTCTTGAGCGCGGCCTCGGCCGAGGAGACGGCGGGCAGTTCCTTGTAATCGACCTCGACCAGATCGGCGGCTTCCTCGGCCTCGGCCTTGGTCTCGGCGATGACGACGGCCACCGGGTCGCCGACATGTCGCACGTGGCCGGTGGCCAACACCGGATGCGGCGGTTCGGCCATGGGCGAGCCGTCCTTGTTCTTG
>DATNMV010000170.1:0-19049 GCA_035602175.1 Allostellaceae bacterium | reverse complement strand
GACCGACATGACTTTTACGGTCGGCAAGGCCGACCTTGATCGCGCATTGCAGGTGCTTGAGGAAAAGCGCGCGACGCTCGGTTTCAACGCGCTGCGGCCCGACTCCAACGTCGTCAAAATTTCCGTGATCGGCGTCGGGATGCGCAGTCATGCCGGCGTCGCGCAGCTGATGTTCAAGACGCTTGCCGATCGCGCCATCAACATCCAGGTGATCTCGACCTCCGAGATCAAGGTGAGCGTGCTGGTATCCGAAGAGTACACGGAGCTCGCGGTACGCGCGCTGCACACCGCCTATGGGCTGGACGCCGGATGAAAGCGGGATCCGCATGACCACGGCAAGCCACGGCCCGGGGCGGCGCTGGCTCGACCGGCTGTGGGCGCGGGGACGGGGATTCCTCGGCAGCGAGCTCGCCATCATGGGCGGCGCCATGACCTGGGTGTCGGAGCGCAACCTGGTCGCCGCCATTTCCAACGGCGGCGGCTTCGGCGTCATCGCCTGCGGTTCGATGACGCCCAAGCTCTTGGACGAGGAGATCGTTGCCACAAGGGAACTCACCAACAAGCCCTTCGGCGTCAATCTAATCACGCTCCATCCCGACCTGATCGCGCTGGTCGATGTCTGCACCAAGCGCAAGGTCGGCCACGTGGTGCTGGCGGGCGGGTTGCCGCCGGCGCCGGCGGTTTCGCGCATCAAGCAATCGGGGGCGAAGCTCGTGTGCTTCGCGCCGGCGCTGGCGATCGCCAAGAAGCTCATCCGCGCCGGCGCCGACGCCATCGTCATCGAGGGCATGGAGGCGGGCGGACATATCGGACCGGTTTCCACCGGCGTTCTGGCGCAGGAGATATTGCCCAACGTGACCGAAGTGCCGGTCTTCGTCGCCGGCGGCATCGGCCACGGCTCGGCCGTCGCCTCCTATCTGGAGATGGGCGCATCGGGGGTGCAGCTGGGCACGCGTTTCGTCTGCGCGTTTGAATCGATCGCGCATCCCAAGTTCAAGCTGGCCTTCATCCGCGCCTCGGCGCGCGACGCGGTGCCCTCGGCGCAGCTCGATGCGCGCTTCCCGGTGATCCCGGTGCGCGCGCTCGCCAATGCCGGCACCAAGGAATTCATGGCCTTGCAGCGCGCGGTCATCGACCGCTTCAACCAGGGCGGCCTCTCGCAGAAGGACGCGCAGCTCGAGATCGAGCGCTTCTGGGCCGGCGCGCTGCGCCGCGCGGTGGTCGACGGCGATATCGAGAACGGCTCGCTCATGGCCGGGCAGAGCGTCGGGCTGGTGACGCGCGAGCAATCGACATTGGACATTCTCGACGAATTGGTGGCGCAGGCGGCCGCGGCGCTGGAAGAGCGCGCCGCAACCGCTTTCGACCGCGATGCCGAGGGCAAGCTCGGTTCCGGGTTCAGGTCCCGGGCGGGGGCGTGATGGAACCCGGCGCGGCGGCCACGGGCTCCCGCCGCGTACTTCGCCGTCTGCGCGACGTGATGGCGGGTTCGGGCACGGCGGAGGAGCGGCTCAACACCATCGTCAAGATCATCGCCGCCGACATGGTGGCCGAGGTCTGCTCCTGTTACGTCATGCGCGCGGGCGAGGTGCTTGAACTCTTCGCCACCGAGGGCCTGCGACCCGAAGCCGTGCATCGCACCCGCCTCAGGGTGGGCGAGGGCTTGGTCGGCGTCATCGCCGCGACCGCCCGGCCGCTCGCGCTCGCCGACGCGCAATCCCATCCCGATTTCGCCTACCGGCCCGAGACCGGCGAAGAAATCTTCCATTCGCTGATGGGCGTGCCGATCCTGCGCGGCGGCCGCGTGCTGGGCGTGCTCGTCGTCCAGAACCGGACGTTGCGAAACTACACCGAAGACGAGATCGAAGTGCTGCAGACCATCGCCATGGTGCTGGCCGAGCTGGCCGCCTCGGGCGACCTGGTCAATCCGCTGGAGCGGCAGCAGGGCGAGGGCAACGTCACCCTGCCGGTGCGGCTCGAAGGCATCAAGCTCAACGCCGGCCTGGACATGGGCCAGGCGGTGCTGCACCAGCCGCGCATCATCATCAGCCGGGTGGTGGCGGAAGACACGGGGGCCGAGCTCGAACGCCTCGCCACGGCGATGGCCGCGATGCAGAGCGCGATCGACGAATTGCTCAACCAGAGCGACATGCCCTCGGGCGGCGAGCACCACGACGTGCTCGAGACCTACCGCATGTTCGCCGCCGATCGCGGCTGGCTCGCGCGCATCACCGACGCGGTCAAGGGCGGCCTCACCGCCGAAGCCGCGGTGCAGAAGGTGCAAAACGATTCGCGCGTGCGGTTGAGCCAGGCGACCGATCCCTATTTGCGCGAGCGGCTCTCCGATCTCGACGACCTCGGCAACCGGCTGCAATTGCACTTGAGCGGCGGGGCCGGGGCCGCGGTCAAGACCGAGTTGCCGGAACACTACGTGCTGATCGCGCGCAACATGGGCCCCGCCGAGCTCTTGGATTACGAGCGCAAGGGATTGCGCGGCGTGGTGCTGGAAGAGGGCTCGCCCGGCGCCCATGTCGCGGTGGTGGCGCGCGCGCTCGACATTCCCGTGGTCGGCCGGGTCAAGAACGTGCTCACCAAGGTCGAGGCGGGCGATCTGGTGGTGATCGACGGCGAGGAAGCGGTGGTGCTACTGCGTCCCGGCGAGGATCTGCAACAGGCGGCGCTGGCGCGCATCCGCATCCGCCAGGGCCAGCGCCAGCGTTACGCCGCGCTGCGCGAGCTGCCGCCCGAGACCAAGGACGGCGTGCGCATCGAATTGAACCTCAATGCCGGGTTGCTGATCGACCTGCCCTATCTCGACGAGGCCAACGCCGCAGGCATCGGCCTCTTCCGCACCGAATTGCTGTTCATGCTGCGCGAGGAATTTCCCACCACGGCGCAGCAGGCGGCGCTCTATCGCCGCGTCATCGAGCTGGCGGGCGATCGCCCGGTCACCTTCCGCAGCCTCGATGTCGGCGGCGACAAGCTGCTGCCCTACATGGAGGAATTCGCGGAGGAGAATCCGGCCATGGGCTGGCGCGCCATCCGCCTCGCGCTCGACCGGCCCTCGCTGCTGCGCCAGCAGCTGCGCGCCTTCATCCGCGCGGCGTCGGGCAAGCGCCTCCGGGTCATGTTCCCGATGGTGGCGGAACTGGCCGAATTCACGATCGCGCGCGAGCTCTTGGAATTGGAACTCGACCGCGTGAAGAAGCGCGACGGGCAGCTCCCGCTTTCGGTCGAGGCCGGGGTGATGCTCGAAGTGCCCGCGCTGCTCTGGCAATTGCCCGAGCTTTTGGCGCGGGTCGATTTCGTCTCGGTCGGCACCAACGACCTGATGCAGTTCCTGTTCGCCGCCGACCGCGGCAATGCCCGCGTGGCCGAACGCTATGACCCGCTTTCGCCGCCGATGCTGCGCGTGTTGGCGGCGATATCCGCGGCCTGCGAAGCGTCGGGCAAGAAGCTGGCGCTGTGCGGCGAGATGGGCGGCGACACGCTCGGCGCCATGGCGCTGATCGGGCTCGGCTACCGCAATCTCTCCATGTCGCCCACCTCGCTCGGCCCGGTCAAGGCGATGATCCGCAGTCTCGATCTCGCCAGCCTCAAGGAGTTCCTGGCTACCCAGGAAGGCGCGGGATCGACCGGCCTGCGCGACCGGCTGCGCGATTTCGCGCGCGATCACGGCGTCGTGGTCTAAGGCGACGGTTGCGGCTCCGCCCGGCGATTGATACCTTGGTCGGTGCCGGGTTAAGACAACAGCGGCGGCGGTCCACGGGGTGGGTGGGCCAACCGCGCGCGGTCCGGTCGAGAGGCTGATGTCGTCGCTCTTTGATGATCCGAAGCCGCCTGAAGGCGAGGACGCGGCGCCTCCCGCGCCTGTGGATGAAGCGCCGCGTCCCAAGCACACCATCGGCGCGCTGCTGCGCGAAACGCGCGAGAATTACGGCGGCGACATCGAGCGCATCGGCGCCGCCTTGCGCATCCGCCCGGCCTATCTCACCGCGCTCGAGGAAGGGCGTTACGACCGCCTGCCGGCGCCGGTCTACGCGCTGGGCTTCGTGCGCGCCTACGCCATTCATATGGGTCTCGACGGCGAAGAGGCGGTGCGCCGCTTCAAGCAGGAAGCGAGCGGGCTCGAGATTTCGCGCGACCTGATCTTCCCGATACCGCTCACCGACCGCAGCATCCCGCGCCGGCCGATTCTGATCGCGGCGCTGCTGCTGCTGTTCGCCGCTTATGCCGTCTGGTATTACCTGTCCTCCGGCAGCACCATCCGGCCCGAACGGGTAAGCGAGGTGCCGGCCGATCTGATGGGTAACCCGGCCAACGGCTCCAACGCCGCCGCCGTTCCGCCCGCGCCGCCGCCTTCGCCGCCGGCAGCCTCGGCGGCGATTTCGTCCACTCCCAAGCCGGCGGCGCAGTCGCCGCCGCCCGCGCCCGTAGCACCGCCGCAGCAACCGGCGGCGGCGCCGCAAACCGCGCCCGCGGCACCGCCGCCGCCGCAGCAAGCGGCCGCGCCGCCCGCCGCCGCGCCCGCTTCATCTCCGCCATCTCCGCCGCCGCAGCAGCAGGCGGCCGCGCCCGCCGAGGTTTCACCGCCCGCCGACGCGTCCGGCGACGCCAATCACGTCTTCGGCGCGACCGCCGCGCCCGCGCGCATTGTCATCCGCGCCAAGGCCGATAGCTGGCTGCAGGTGCGCGACCGCGACCAGTCGGTGTTGTTCCAGCGGCTGTTGAAGCCGGACGAGGTTTATCGCGTGCCCGACCGGCCCGGGCTGCATCTCATGACCGGCAACGCCGCCGCGCTCGATGTCACGGTCGACGGCAACCCGGTGCCGCCGCTTTCCGGCACGGTGATGCACAACGTCCTGCTCGACCCCGACCGGCTGATGGCCGGAACCGCGGCGGTGAATTAACCGGCCGTTCCCGTGCCCGGCCGGGGCGGGGAAAGGCCCGAACTTTTTCCTGCCACAAAAACACGCTATAACGCGCTATAACATCCTATGCAGCGCCGCCGGAGACCCGGAAACCATTGATAAGCCGGGACTTTCCCATTCCGCCCGGCGCCTGAAACGAGGTTTTTGCAATGAGCGTGCGTCCCTATCGCGATATCAACCGCCGCAAGAGCCGGCAGATTCATGTCGGCTCGGTGCCGGTGGGCGGCGACGCGCCGATCACCGTGCAGTCGATGACCAACACCTTGACGCACGACGTCAAGGCGACGGTGGAACAGATCCAGGCGTTGGAACGTGCCGGCGCCGACATCGTACGCGTCTCCTGCCCGGACGAGGAATCCTCGGCCGCGCTCAAGGACATCGTGCGCCAGGTCAAGGTGCCGATCGTCGCGGATATTCACTTCCACTACAAACGCGCGATCGAGGCGGCCAAGAACGGCGCCGCCTGCCTGCGCATCAATCCCGGCAATATCGGCTCGGCCGAGCGCGTGAAAGAGGTGGTCAAGGCCGCCAAGGATCACGGCTGCTCGATGCGCATCGGCGTCAATGCCGGCTCGCTCGAGCGCGATCTGCTCGAGCGCTACGGCGAGCCCTGTCCCGAGGCCATGGTCGAGAGCGCGCTCACCCACGCCAAGATTCTCGAGGACAATGATTTCTTCGAGTTCAAGATCTCGTGCAAGGCCTCGGACGTGTTCCTGGCCGTGGCCGCTTATCAGCAGCTTTCCGAGGCGTGCGATTACCCGCTCCATCTCGGCATCACCGAGGCCGGCGGTCTGATGACCGGCACCACCAAATCCGCCATCGGCATGGGCTCGCTGCTGTGGGCCGGCATCGGCGACACCATCCGCGTCTCGCTGTCGGCCGAGCCGGTCGAGGAGATCAAGATCGGCTACGAGATCTTGAAGGCGCTGGGCCTCAGGCGCCGCGGCGTCACCGTCATCTCGTGCCCGTCCTGCGCGCGGCAGAATTTCCAGGTCATCAAGACGGTCGAGGTGCTGGAGCAGCGCCTGGCGCACATCACCACGCCGATGACGCTTTCGGTCATCGGCTGCGTCGTCAACGGCCCGGGCGAGGCGCGCGAGACCGATATCGGCTTCACCGGCGGCGGCAACAACACCCACCAGGTCTATGTCGCCGGCCTGCCCGATCACCGCCTCAAGGACGAGAACATCGTCGACCACCTGGTCGCGATGGTCGAGAAGAAGGCGGCCGAGATCGAAGCGAAAAAGAAGGCAGACGAGAAAGCGGCCGCGCCGGCAGAGGCCGCCGCCTCTTGAGCGGAAGGCTGCAACCCGTCCGCGGCACCCAGGACCTCCTGCCCGCGGCGATGCGGCGTTTCCGCGTCGTCGCCGACACCGCGCGGGCGATCGCGGAACGCTTCGGCTACGAGGAAATCGCCACCCCGATCTTCGAATTCTCCGAGGTGTTTTCGCGGCCTATCGGCGAGACCACGGACATCGTCATGAAGGAGATGTACTCCTTCGCCGACAAGGGCGGCGAGAACCTGTCGCTGCGCCCCGAGAACACCGCCGGGGTGGTGCGCGCGGTGATGACCAACGGCCTCACCCAAAGCCTGCCGCTGCGGCTCTTCTACCAGGGCCCGATGTTCCGCTACGAACGCCCGCAAAAGGGCCGTTTCCGCCAGTTCCACCAGATCGGCGTCGAGCTGATCGGCGTCAAGGAGCCGCAAGGCGATGTCGAGGCGATCGCGCTCGGCGCCGAAATCCTCGACGCGCTGGGCGTACTGGCGCGCACGGTGCTGGAACTGAACACGCTCGGCGACGCGCCCAGCCGCACGGCCTATCGCGACGCGCTGGAGAAGTATTTCAGAGAGCATGAAAAAGACCTGTCCGAGGATAGTCGCAAGCGTTTAGAGCGTAATCCCCTGCGCATTCTCGATTCCAAGGATCCGGGCGATATTAAGCTCTCCGCTATGGCGCCGCGTTTCGAGGGGTATCTCACCCCCGCGTCGAACGACTTCTTCGTTCAAGTGTGTGAAGGGCTCGGCGAGCTCGGAATTGCCTACAAACTCAATCCACGGCTGGTGCGCGGCCTCGATTACTATTGCCACACCGCCTTCGAGTTCACGACCTCCGAACTGGGATCGCAAGGCGCGGTGCTGGCCGGCGGGCGTTACGACGGGTTGATGGGCGTAATGGGCGGCCCGGAAACGCCGGGCGTCGGCTGGGCCGGCGGCATCGAGCGCCTGGCGCTGATGATCGCCGAGCCGCCGCCGCCGCCGCGGCCGATTGCGCTGGTGCCGATCGGCGCGGAAGGCGAAAGCACGGCGCTGAAACTGTCGCAGGAGCTGCGCCGCGCCGGCTTCGCGGTCGATCTGGCCTATTCCGGCAATCTGCAAAAGCGCATGCGCCGCGCCGACAAGATCAAGGCGCGCGCGGCCGTGATCCTCGGCGAGGACGAGTTGAAACGCGGCCAGGCGGCGGTGCGCGACCTCGACAGCGGCGAGCAGACCGAGGCGCCGCTGGCGGCTTTGAAAGACCGGCTCGCCAAGTTCCGGGTCTGAGATGGCCGACAAGACCGCGTTCGATGCGAAGCTCGACCGGCTGGTGTCACGCCACGCCGAGCTGTCAACCCTCATGTCCGATCCGGTGCGCTCGGGCGAATTCGTCAAGCTCGCCAAGGAATACAGCGAGCTGACGCCGATCGTCGAAAGCATCAACAATCTGCGCCAGACCCAGGCCGAACAGGCCGAGCTCGAAACCCTGGTCGGTGGCGACGACGCGGAGATGCGCAAGCTCGCGGAAAGCGAGCTCGACGCCGTGCGGAAGCGCCTCTTGGCGCTCGACGAGGATGTGAAGACCATGCTCCTGCCCAAGGACGAGGCCGACGAGAAGAACGCCATCCTCGAGGTCCGCGCCGGCACCGGCGGCGAGGAGGCGGCGTTGTTCGCCGCCGAGCTCTTCCGCATGTATCAGCGCTACGCCGTGCTCAAGGGCTGGCGCTTCGAGGTGATCGAGATCTCGGATACCGGCATCGGCGGCTACAAGGAGGCGATCGCCGAGATCGCCGGCCGCAACGTCTTCCAGCGGCTCAAATTCGAATCCGGCGTCCACCGCGTGCAACGCGTGCCCGCGACCGAAGGCTCGGGCCGCATCCACACCTCGGCCGCGACCGTCGCCGTGCTGCCCGAGGCCGAGGAGGTCGACATCAAGATCGAGGACAAGGATCTGCGCATCGACGTGTTCCGCTCCTCGGGCCCGGGCGGGCAATCGGTCAACACCACCGACAGCGCGGTCCGCATCACCCACCTGCCGACCGGGCTGGTGGTCTCGCAACAGGACGAGAAGTCGCAGCACAAGAACAAATCCAAGGCGATGAAGGTGTTGCGCGCCCGGCTTTACGAGCGCGAGCGTCAGGCCAAGGAGGCGGTGCGCGCCGCCTCGCGCAAAAGCCAAGTGGGATCCGGCGACCGCTCCGAGCGCATCCGCACCTACAATTTTCCCCAAGGCCGCGTCTCCGACCACCGCATCAATCTCACGCTCTACAAGATCGACAAGGTGCTGGACGGCGAGGCGCTCGACGAGTTCATCGACGCGCTCTTGGCCGAGGACCGCGCCGCCAAGCTGGCCGAGGCCGAATGAGCGCCGCCGCCGAAGCCGACGCGATCGGCGAAGCCGCGCGGCTGCTGGAACGCGCCGGGATCGACAATCCGCGCCGGGAAGCCCGGCTGCTGCTGGATCTCGCCCGGGGCGATCCGGCGCGGTTCGCCGATTACGTCCGCCGCCGGGCTTCGCGCGAGCCTTACTCCCGCATCAGCGGCCGGCGCGAATTCTGGAGCCTCGATCTCGCTCTCTCGCGCGCCACGCTCGATCCGCGCCCGGATTCCGAAACCCTGATCGAAGCCGCGCTCGATCATCTGCTTGACCGCAAGGCCGCGCTGCGCGCGATCGATTTCGGCACCGGCAGCGGCGCGCTGCTGCTCGCCTTCCTGTCCGAATTTCCCAATGCCGTAGGGTTCGGCATCGATATCCAGCCGGGCGCGGTCGAAACCGCGCGGCAAAACGCCGAGGCGCTGGGCCTGGCCGCGCGCGCCAATTTCATCCTGGGCGATTGGGCGGAAAAAAATCTCGGCGCGGCGGATGTGATTCTCGCCAACCCGCCCTATATGCAATCGAGCGCGTTTCCATCATTGCAACCGGAAGTCGTGCGCTTCGATCCGCGCGCGGCGCTCGACGGCGGCGCCGACGGTCTCGACGCTTACCGCGCCCTGGCGCCGGTTTTCCGCCGCAGCCTGAAACCCGGCGGCGCGGCTTTTCTGGAGCTGGGAGAGGGTCAGGCGCGGCCAATTGCCGCGATCATGGCCGAAACCGGGCTCACGGTGGCGGGAACAAGACGGGACCTCGCGCGAATCGAGCGCTGTCTCGTACTGCGTTTGGAGGGTTAAACCTTTGGGAGCGTGAAATTAACGAAAAAAATTGGTTGGCATGACCGCCCATCCCGTCTAGGGTGATTTTGCCAAAAGCCAGAGAGCCAAGTGCTCCAGGCCCTTAAAGGGCAAAACCGATCCCCTATCCGCTACAAACCGTCCGTGCAAACGGAACGGGACGGTGAGTCGGATTCGGGACACAACCAGCAAACTGCTTCGAGTCAAAAATGAGTCGCGATTTCCAGGGAAACATGAGACCAGGCCAAAAGAACCGCGGCCGTGGCGGCCGCAACAACAACATGATGGGCGGCGGCGGCAACCCGAACAACAACAACAACCGTCCGCGTCCGCCGCACCGCATGCAGAATTTCGATTCGAGCGGGCCGAGCGTGAAGATCCGCGGCAACGCCTATCAGGTGTTCGAGCGCTACATCGCCATGGCGCGCGAAGCCTCGTCGGCGGGCGACCGCGTCGCCGCCGAGAATCTCTACCAGCACGCCGAGCACTATTACCGCATCATGCAGGCGAACGGCGACGGCCAGAACAACCAGATGGGCCAGGGCCGGCCGATGACGCCGGCGGATAACGAGATGAACATGGGCGGCGGCGACATGGACGGCGACGGCCAGATGCCGCAGCAACCGCAGCCGGTGCAGCCGCACAATCCGCAGCCGCACAATCCGCAACACAACCCGCAACACAATCCGCAGCATTACCAGCAGCAGCCGCGGCAAGGCTCGCAGCCCTATCAGCAGCCGCAGCCGCAGCACCAGCCGCCGGTTCAATCCCAGCCGCAACCCCAGCCGCACCAGCCGCCGGTCCAGTCCCAGCCGCAGCCGCAGCCGGAACCCCAGCCGCCCGCGCCCGGTTCCGATACGCCGCACGGGTCCTGATCCAGCCCCAAGCCCGGTCCTAAAGCCCGGCCCCTTGGCGAAAAAGGCGGCAATCCCCATATTTGAACGTGGAAGACAGTTCCCGCCGCTTCCAAGAAGGGCGGGTGTGTCGGTTCATTGCTAGGGGGTCCCATGGACTTCGAGAAATACACGGAGCGCTCGAAAGGCTTCGTCCAGGCGGCGCAGACGCTCGCCCAACGTTCCGGCCATCAGCAGCTCCAGCCCGAGCATCTGCTCAAGGTGCTGCTCGACGACAAGGAAGGCCTCGCCGCCAATCTGATCCGCGCGGCCGGCGGCGATCCCGCCCGCGCCTTGGCCTCGGTCGAGGCGGCGCTCGCCAAGCTGCCGCGCGTCGAGGGCAAGGGCACCGGCCAGGTTTATCTCTCCACCGAAACCGCGCGCCTGTTCGAACAGGCGGAGAAGCTCGCCGACAAATCGGGCGACAGCTTCGTCACCGCCGAAAGGCTGCTGCTGGCGCTGGCGCTCGACGGCAAAAGCGCCGCCGGCCAGGCGCTCGCGGCCGCCGGCCTCAACGCGCAGAGCCTCAACGCCGCCATCGAATCGATCCGCAAGGGCCGCACCGCCGATTCGGCATCCGCCGAACAGGCCTATGACGCGCTCAAGAAATACGCCCGCGACCTGACCGAGGCCGCGCGCGAAGGCAAGCTCGACCCGGTCATCGGCCGCGACGAGGAAATCCGCCGCACCATCCAGGTGCTGTCGCGCCGCACCAAGAACAATCCGGTGTTGATCGGCGAACCCGGCGTGGGCAAGACCGCGATCGTCGAGGGCTTGGCCTTGCGCATCGTCCAGGGCGACGTGCCCGAAAGCCTGAAGGACAAGCGCCTGTTGGCGCTCGATCTGGGCGCGCTGATCGCCGGCGCCAAGTTCCGTGGCGAATTCGAGGAACGCTTGAAGGCCGTGCTGTCCGAGATCACGGCGAGCGCCGGCGAAATCATCGTCTTCATCGACGAGCTGCACACCCTGGTCGGCGCGGGCAAGGCCGAAGGCGCGATGGACGCCTCCAACATGTTGAAGCCGGCGCTGGCGCGCGGCGAGCTCCATTGCGTCGGCGCCACGACCTTGGACGAATACCGGAAAAACATCGAGAAAGACGCGGCGCTGGCGCGGCGCTTCCAGCCGATCTTCGTCAACGAGCCCTCGGTCGAGGACACGATCTCGATCCTGCGCGGCATCAAGGAAAAATACGAACTGCACCACGGCGTGCGCATCACCGACGCCGCCATCGTCGCTGCCGCCACCTTGTCGAACCGCTACATCGCCGACCGCTTCCTGCCCGACAAGGCGATCGATTTGATGGACGAGGCCGCCTCGCGTCTCAAGATGGAGGCCGAATCCAAGCCCGAGGCAATCGACGAGCTCGACCGCCGCATCCTCCAGCTCAAGATCGAGCGCGAGGCCCTGAAGAAGGAAAGCGACGCCGCCTCGAAGGACCGGCTGAAGAAGCTCGAAACCGAGCTCAAGGATCTGGAAAAGCAATCGGCCGACTTGACCGGGCGCTGGCGCGCCGAAAAGGACAAGATGGCCGGGGCGCAGAAGCTCAAGGAACAGCTCGACCGCGCCCGCGTCGAACTGGAACAGGCGCAGCGCAAGGGCGATTTCACCCGCGCCGGCGAGCTGACCTACGCCACCATCCCCGAGCTCGAAAAGAAGCTGAAAACGGCCGAGGGCGCTGGCGACAGCCGCATGATCGAGGAAGCGGTGACCGCGCAGCACATCGCCGCGGTGGTATCGCGCTGGACCGGCATCCCGGTCGACAAGCTGCTCGAAGGCCAGCGCGACAAGCTGTTGCGCATGGAAGACGAGCTGCGCCGCCGCGTGATCGGCCAGGACGAGGCGGTGATCGCCGTCTCGAACGCCATCCGCCGCGCACGGGCGGGCTTGCAGGATCCCAACCGGCCGATCGGCTCGTTCCTGTTCCTCGGGCCCACGGGCGTCGGCAAGACCGAGCTGGCCAAGGCGCTGGCCGAGTTCCTGTTCGACGACCAGCAGGCGATGCTGCGCATCGACATGTCGGAATACATGGAAAAGCACGCGGTCGCGCGCCTCATCGGCGCGCCGCCGGGCTATGTCGGCTACGAGGAAGGCGGCGGCTTGACCGAGGCGGTGCGCCGCCGGCCCTACCAGGTGATCCTGTTCGACGAGATCGAAAAGGCGCATCCCGACGTCTTCAACGTGCTGCTCCAGGTGCTGGACGACGGGCGTTTGACCGACGGCCAGGGCCGCACGGTCGATTTCCGCAACACGCTCATCATTTTGACGTCCAATTTGGGCAGCGAATATCTCGCCAGCCTGCCCGAGGGCCAGGAAACATCCTCGGTGCGCGAGCAAGTGATGGAAGCGGTGCGCGCGGCCTTCCGCCCCGAATTTTTGAACCGGCTCGACGAGATATTGATCTTCCGGCGGCTGTCGCGCGCCGACATGGAAGGCATCGTCACGATCCAGCTGAAGGGGCTCGAAAAGCTTCTGGCCGACCGCAAAATCGCGATCGAGCTCGATCCCAAGGCCCGGGCCTGGCTGGCCCAGGCGGGCTACGACCCGGTCTATGGCGCAAGGCCCTTGAAGCGCGTGATCCAGCGCGAGCTGCAAAACCCGTTGGCCGAGAAGATCCTCCAGGGCGAGATTTCCGAGGGCGAGACCGTCAAGGTCACCGCCACCGGCAACGACAAGCTGGCGATTTCGACGGCCAAGGGTGCCAAGGGCAAGACGCCCTCCAAGGCGGCGGAGTAGCGCGGCCATGCTTTAGAAGGAAGCTTTCGAATTTTTCTTCCGCTATAACAGCCGGGACGATAGGGACGTTTTTACGGTAGCCATCAAGGGGTATTGACGTGGCGCGCATACCAAAGGCCCCCGTTTCGGCGGAGGGGAAGCCAAGCGAAAAGGTGAAAGAAAAACGCGAGACGCCAGTTGTCGTGGCGGAGCCGCAAGCAGCGGGCGAAAGCGATCAAGGCCGGCGCGATCCCGGCCGGCAGCAGCAGGCGCTCATCGCCGCGCTCGAAAAAATGGCAAGCCATGCCCAAAGCCGCGACGAGGAACTGAAAGCCGACAACGCGCGGCGCGCCCGGCGGGAGCGCACCCGGTTCGGGTTCGAAATCATCGCCGTCATCGCCGTGGCCGCCGCCGCGTATTTCCTTTGGGGTCAGCTGCAACTCATACGCGGCCAGCTGGCCGGTTTGAACAACGGGCTGCGTCCCTCGGTCGGACTGTCCGGTTTCGCAATCGATCCCGCTCAAATTGCGCCCGACCAGCCTTTCACGGTCACCTACACAATCAAGAACAGCGGCATGACCCCGGGCTATCGTGTCCACGGCTGGTTCCGGGTGGACATCGCCGACGCCGAGCGGGACGACGCGCCGCAATTTCCGTCGTGCGGCGACGGCGGCACGGAATGTTCCGATCAATTCGTGCCGCCCGATACGGCGTTTTCGATGAAACAAACCGTCAGCCCGGACGACATGGCCAAAATCGACATGCTGGTGAACGACCGGAATCAGCGGCTGTATCTGCTCGGCCGCGTCGATTACGAAGATTGGGCGCATAACCCGCATTGGACGAATATCTGTCTCTACTACGACCCCGCGCTCAAAAGCGTGACGGCTTGCGCCAAATGGAACGACACCGACCAGCCGTCCCCGAGCGGGCACTGACAAGGCGGCGAAGTAAGCGCGGCCGGGGTTTGGAATTTCGATTCCGGTACAACAACTGGAATAACGAGGATATTTTCGGAGAGACAATAAGGGGATGCTAACGCTTCTTCAAAAATGGTTGTTGATCGCATTCTTGGCGGCTTGTCTTGTGGGGGCGTGTTTCGGAGAATGGTTGTCATCGAGTAAAAAACCACAGGCAATAAATAGCCCCCAAGCCACAGCCTACGAGAAACCCGATGAACTCCCTTGGTATCGGTCCTCGGCTGTCTGGACCGCTATTTTTACTGGCCTTTTGACCCTCTCTACTGCTGGCCTCTGGACTGTCACCCGAACTGCTGCTAATGCCGCGAAAACCGCCGCTGAGTCGTTGCCAGTTGTCGAGCGCGCTTATGTCTATCCGATAGTTATTTCGGGTGGAGATCTCGCTGGGTACATCGAGGATTCAGAGAATTATTATCCCCTTAGCCTTACTAAACATGATATTCCGCGGCCGGAAAGAACCGAAATCACATTCAGAATTAAAAATTACGGGAAAACCCCCGCCATTTTGAAAGCCGTTTATGCTGCTTTTGGCGTTTATCCCCTTTCCATGGAAGAGTGGCTTACCATTCCAGAACCTATTTTGGGGGCAATGGAAACTACGCGTGATCTCGCCGCCGTCATACAAGCCGGCCTTAGTCAAAATCAGGCTGCTCGCATATCGGGCGGTACAATGTCCCTGAGTTTTAGCGGAGAAATCTATTTCGAGGACATATGGGGTATTAAGCAATCGACCAGATTCATTTTTGTCTGGGATAAAAGAAGCAACAGCATGGTGCTGGAAAGTGTCAGCACAAAAACACATCAAAAGAACAGTTAGAGCACCGGACTATCTCAGCTAACTAAGTAGGGCCTGCGCGCTCAAGTTTTAGGCAACGGTGAGCCGCCGCTTGAAGCGGACACGGCGATTGCTCCATCCTCGGCATATCCAACCGAGGAGGTCCGATATGACCCGCGCCCAACTGACCGAGAAAATCGCAGGTATCGTGCGCAAGAAGGGGCTCAAATGGCGCGACATCTCCGCCAAGATCGGCCCCGGCTCGCCGGTCTATTACACCGCCGCGCTGCACGGCCAGATGAAGCTGTCGAAGCCCGAGGCGGAAACCGCCGGCAAGCTTTTGGGCCTCGACGAGGACGAGGTTCTGCTGCTGCAGGACATTCCCTATCGCGGCTCGTTGCCGACCACCGTTCCGACCGATCCGTTGATCTACCGCTTCTACGAACTGGTCCAGGTCTACGGCACCACCTGGAAATCGCTCATCCAGGAGGAATTCGGCGACGGCATCATGAGCGCCATCGATTTCGACATGAAGCTCGAACGCCAGCCCGACCAGAAAGGCGACCGCGTGCGCGTCACCATGACCGGGAAATTCCTGCCCTATAAGCAGTATTAGGAAAGCTCGGCGTCCCAGTCGTGGGTTTCGGCCACCTGCTTGAGCTTTTGCAGGAACGAGGCCGAATAGGCGCCGTCGACCGCGCGGTGGTCGAAGCTTTGGCCGAACACCGCGATCGGCCGCGCCTCGATCTTGTCGCCCGCCTTGTCCTCGACTACCACCGGCTTCTTGCGCACCGCGTCGAAGGACAGGATGGCCACTTGCGGCGCGTTGATCACCGGCATGGTGAAAAGCGTGCCGAAGCTGCCGTTATTGGTGATGGTGTAGGTGCCGCCCGAAATGTCGCCGGGGGTCAGTTTGCCCGAACGGGCCTTTTCCACCTGGCGCGCAATCGCCTTGGCCAGGCCGCCGGCGTTCATCTCGTCGGCATGCAGCACCACCGGCACCATCAGCCCGTCATGGCCCAGATCGGCGGCGATGCCCAGATGCACGTCGCCGTGCAGGATCAGCCGGTCGTGGTCGAAGCTGGCGTTGAGGCGCGGGAAATCATTGAGCGCCAGGCAGGCGGCGCGGGCGACGAAGGGCAGGTATGTGAGCGCGAAGCCGTGGTGCTGGGCGAAGCCGTCCTTGGCCTTCCGGCGCGCTTCGGATATCGCCGAGAAATCCACCTCCACCGCCTGGAAGGCGTGCGGAATGGTGCGCCAGGCCTCGGCCAGATGGGCGGCGGTCAAGGCGCGGATGTTGTTGAGCTTCTCGATGCTGTCGCCTTCGCGCAAAACCACCGGCGCGCGCGGCGCGGCCCGTTCCGCGCGGGCGGCGGGGGCGGCCTGGACGTCCGAGGCGGCGATGCGCCAGCCGCCGCGCATGCGCACCGATTGCACGATGGAGGCGAGATCGGCGCCCGATTCCTTGATGAGCCTGCGGGCGAGCGGCGTCACCTTGAGCCCGTCCAAGGAGATCGCCGGCAGGGTGAGGCTGATGGGCGTGTGCACCTCGTCGAAGGGCTTCATCACGAAGGGCGCGGCTTTGGACGACGGGGCGGGAGCCTGAACCGGGGCTTTGGGCGCGGGCGCAACCGGGCGTGGCGTTTCCGCCTTGGCCGGCGGCGGTTTGACCGGAGCGGGAGCGGCGGCGGCAGCGGGTTTGGCGCCCGCTTCGCCCAGCACGGCGACCACGGTGCCGACCGGAACGGTCTCACCGGCGGCGACGCGGATCTCGTTGAGTACGCCGCTTTCGGTCGCCTGCACCTCCATCGAAACCTTGTCGGTCTCGATCAGGAACAAATTCTCGCCGGCCGCGACCTTATCGCCCACCGCCTTGAACCAGGAGGCGACCTTGCCTTCGGCGACGGTCTCGCCCAGCTGCGGCATGATGACGTTCATCGCTACCAGCTCACGGAAATGTACTGGGTCTCGAGGAATTCCATCATGCCTTCATGCGCGCCTTCGCGGCCGATGCCCGACTGCTTGGCGCCGCCGAAAGGCGCCGCCGGGTCGCTGGCGACGCCGCGGTTCAAGCCGATCATGCCGGCTTCGAGGCGTTCCGAGATGCGCAGGCCCTTGGCCATGTCCTTGGTATAAACGTAGGAGATCAGGCCGAATTCGGTGTCGTTGGCCTTGCGGATGGCCTCGTCCTCGTCGCTGAATTTCTGGATCGGCGCCACCGGGCCGAAAATCTCTTCCTTGAGGCATTGGGCGCTGTCGGGCACGTCGACCAGCACGGTCGGCGGATAGAAATATCCGGTGCGGTTCAGGCGGCTGCCGCCGATCACCGCCTTGGCGCCCTTGTTGAGCGCGTCCTCGACCAGATGCACCACCTTGTCGCGGGTGTCGGCGTTCACCAGCGGCCCCACCGCCACGCCTTCCTCCAGGCCGTTCCCCACCTTCAACGCCTTCATCTTGGCGGCGAATTTGTCGACGAAGGCGTCATGCACCTTTTCATGCACGTAGAAGCGGTTGGCGGCGGTGCAGGCCTCGCCCATGTTGCGCATCTTGGCGATCATGGCGCCATCCACCGCGGCGTCGATGTCGGCGTCCTCGCAGACGATGAAGGGCGCGTTGCCGCCCAGCTCCATCGCCGGCCGCACCACCATGTCGGCGGCCTCGTGCAACAGCTTGCGCCCGGTCTCGGTCGAGCCGGTGAAGGAGATGACGCGCACGCGCGGGTCCTTGAGCATGGCCGCCACCACCGCGCCCGATTTGCGCGACGGCAGGATGTTCACGACACCCGGCGGCACGCCCGCCTCGGCGAACAGCTCGGCCAGCGCCAGCATGGTGAGCGGCGTCTCCGAGGCCGGCTTCAGCACCACGGTGCAGCCAGCGGCCAGCGCCGGCGCGATCTTGCGCGTGCCCATGGCGGCGGGGAAATTCCACGGCGTCACCAGCACGGCGATGCCGGCGGGCTTGTGCTGCACCAGGATGCGAGCCCCTGTTGACGGAGCCCGGGAGACCTCGCCGATGTTGCGCGGCGCTTCCTCGGCGTACCAGCGGAAGAACTCGGCGGCGTAAGCGGCTTCGGCGCGGCTGTCGACCAGCGCCTTGCCGTTTTCCAGCGTCATCAGCCGCGCGAAGAATTCCTTCTTGGCGGTGAACAGCTCGAAGCATTTGCGCAGAATCTCGCCGCGGTCGCGCGGGCTTTTGGCGCCCCAGGCCGGAAAGGCCTTGGATGCTGCCTCGATGGCGGATTTGGCGTCTTCGACCGTGCCGTCGGCGACCTCGCAAAGCGGCTGCTCGGTCGCGGGGTTGAGCACCGGAAACGTGCCGCCGCCCGAAGCGGCGCGGAACTGGCCGCCGATGTAAAGCCCGGTCGGCACCTCGATGTCCGGCGCGTCCTTGAGCTTGATCTTTCCGGCGGTCATGGCGTCACCCGTTGAGGCAGCGGCGGATCTTGTCGACGATGCGCGGCGCCGAAGGCAGCGCCAGATCCTCGAGATTGTCCGCCGCGGGAAGCGGAATATGCGGCGTGGTGATGCGCACCACCGGCCCGTCGAGGTCGTAGAACGCCTCGTCGGCGGCGATCGACGCGATCTCCGCGCCCCAGCCGCACAGCCGCGGATTCTCCTCGACCGTGAACAATCGCCCGGTGCGCGCGACCGAGCCCAGAACGGTCTGCAAGTCCAAGGGCACCAGCGAGCGCAGATCGATCACCTCGATCTCGATGCCGTGTTCCTTGGACAAAGTTTCGGCGGCCTGGAGCGCGCGCGGTACCATCAGCGCCAGCGCCACCAGCGTCGCATCCTTGCCGGGGCGCAGGATTTTGGCGCTGCCGAGCGTATCGACGATCTCGCCGTCCGGCACCTCGCCCTTGGCGGCGTAAAGCGATTTGTGCTCGAAGAAGATCACCGGGTTGGGGTCCCTGACCGCGGCCGCGAACAGCCCGATCACATCCACCGGGCTCGACGGCGCCACCACCTTCAATCCCGGGATCATCATCGCCCAGTTCTCGACGCTCTGGCTGTGCTGCGCGCCGAAGCGCGAGCCCGCGCCGTTGCCGGTGCGCACGACCAGGGGGCATTTGAGCTGGCCGTTGCTCATGTAATGCGATTTGGGGAATTCGTTGGCGATGTAGTCGAAGCAGACGGCGAGGAAATCCGAGAACATGATCTCGGCGATGGGTTTGAGCCCGGTCATGGCCGCGCCCATGGCCGCGCCCAGAATCGCCTGCTCGGAAATCGGCGTGTCGCGCACCCGCTTGGGCCCGAATTTCTCCAACAGCCCGACCGTCGCCTTGAACACGCCGCCGGCGCCGGCCACGTCCTCGCCCAGGAACACCACGTCGGG
>DATNMV010000169.1:0-4462 GCA_035602175.1 Allostellaceae bacterium | reverse complement strand
GACGGACGCTCGCCCGAGACCGGGCCGCTGGGCGGCGCCGAGGCGGCGCTGGTGGCTTTGGCCGAGGCGCTGGTCGCGCGCGGCCATTCGGTCGAGGTCTATAATCGCTGCGCCGTCCGGCTCACGCATAAGGGCGTGGCGTGGATTCCACTGGCGGTTGGAACGCCGTCCAGCGCCGATCTCTACATCGCCAATCGCGGCCACCGCCTGATCGGCCTGGTGCCGCGCGCGCGCAAGGCGGTTTTCTGGATCCACAATCCCGGCTGGTATCTGAAAAAGCCGCGCTATGTCTGGGCGCTGTGGCGCCGCCGCCCGGTGATCGTGTGCCTCGGCGCTTATCACGCGACCACCATGCCCGGCTGGATGCCGCGTAGCGGCCTCGCAATCATTCCCTATGGCCTGGCCGAGGAATTCCGCCACGCCGAACCCATGGCGTCACCGCCGCCGCCGCGCGCGATCTTCACCTCCAATCCGCAACGCGGCCTCGATTGGCTGTTGGATTTGTGGGGGATCAGCATCCATCCGGCGCTGCCCGAGGCCGAACTGCATATCCATGCCGGGCCTTCGGTCTATGGCGAAGCCGGCGGCAGGCAGGCGGGCGCCATGGCGGTGGTGCTCGATCGCGCGCGGAGCATGGATACGATCGGCGTGCGCTGCGTCCAGCCTGTGCCGCGCGCGGCATTGATAAAGGCGTTGAGAGAATCCCGCGTCATGCTTTATCGCGGAGACGAGAACGAGACCTTCTGCGCCGCAATGGCCGAGGCCCAGGCGCTGGGCGTGCCGGCGGTGGCGCAGCCGGTGGGATCTCTGCCCGAGCGTATCATCGACGGCGTCACCGGCGAACTTGCCGTCGACGATGCCAGCTTCGCAGCATCTTCGGTGGCGCTGCTGCGCGACGACGAACGTTGGCGACGGATGCATCTGGCGGCGCTCGAGCGCCAGCGCGGCCGGTCCTGGGATGATGCCGCGCAAGACTTCGAGCGTCTGATCCCATGACCCGGCTGCTTCAGGCGATGGCGGGGGCGCGCTTCGGCGGCGCCGAGGCGTTCTTCACGCGCCTCGCCATCGGGCTCCAAAAGGCCGGGCAGGAGCAGAAGCTGCTGCTGCGCCCCTATCCCGAGCGTCTGGCGGCGCTGCGCCAAGCCGGGATCGAGCCGGTGACGCTGCCTTTCGGCGGCTGGTTCGATTTCACCACCCGGCCAAGCTTTCGCCGCATTGTCGCTGAATATAAGCCGCGCGTGGTGTTGAGCTGGATGAACCGGGCGACCTCGCTTTGCCCGCGCGGCGATTTCGTGCATGTTGCGCGTCTCGGAGGGTATTACGATTTGAAGCACTATCGCCGCTGCGATCACCTCGTCGCCAATACGCGCGGCATCGTCGCTTATCTGCGGGCGCAAGGCTGGCCCGAAAACCGCGTCCATTACCTGCCCAATTTTCCCGCGACCGGGCGCGGCGCGGCGGTTTCGCGCGCCGGCCTCGACACGCCCGCCGAGGCGCCGCTGGTGCTGGCGCTGGGGCGGCTTCATCCCAGCAAGGGCTTCGACATTCTGCTCGATGCGGTGGCGCGCGCGCCGCGCATTTACCTCTGGCTTGCGGGCGAGGGGCCCGAGCGCGAAGCTCTGCAAAAGAAATCCGGCGCGCTGAAGATTGCGGACCGCGTGCGCTTTCTCGGCTGGCGCGAGGACGTGCCCGATCTGTTGGCGGCCTGCGACATGCTGGCGGTGCCGTCGCGTATCGAGCCCTTGGGCAATACCGTCATCGAGGCCTGGGCGGCGGGCAAGCCGGTGATCGCCAGCGCCAGCGCGGGCCCGAGCGAATTGATCGCGAGCGGCGAAACTGGCCTGCTCGTGCCCATCGGCGACGCCGACGGCCTCGCCCGCGCCATGATCATGTTGGCCGGGGACCAAGCCTTGCGTGCACGCCTGGCGCAAGCGGGTAGCGCGCGTTACCGGGCCGAGTTCGGCGAAGCCGCCGTGGTCATGGCCTATCGCGATTTCTTCGAGAAAGTCGCGCGCTGATGTGCGGCATTGCCGGCATGATGACGCTCGACGGCGAGGCGCCGCCCTTGGCCGCCCTGTCGGCGATGGAAGGCGCGTTGCAGCATCGCGGGCCCGACGGCTACGGCCATTACCGTTCGGGCGATGTCGGCATGGTGCAGACGCGGCTCGCCATCATCGATCTCGCCACCGGCGACCAGCCGCTTTACGAGCCGGGCGGCGCGGCGCTGGTCGCGAACGGCGAGATCTACAATTACATCGAGCTCAAAAAGGATTTGGCCGCCGCGATCTTCGCCACCGGTTCGGATTGCGAATTGCCGCTTCACCTCTACCGCCGCCTCGGGCTCGACTTCCCTCGCCAGCTGCGCGGCATGTACGCCATCGCCTTGCACGACCCCGGCGCCGGGCGGCTGGTGCTGGCGCGCGATCCCTTCGGCATCAAGCCGCTCTATTACGCCGAGACGCCGCACGGCCTGGCGTTTGCGTCCGAGCCCCAAGCGCTCATTCGCGGCGGCCTGGTCAAGCCGGTGCTCAACGTCGCGGCGCGCAACGAGCTCCTGCAATTGCAGTTCACCACCGGACGCGAGACCGTGTTCCACGGCATCCGCCGCGTGCTGCCGGGCGAGACCGTGGTGGTGGCCAAGGGCCGCATCGTTGAACGCCGGCGGATCGAGGCGTTGCCCGCGCCCGGTGGCAAGCCTCCCGACAGCGAGGCCGCGGCGCTCGACCAGTTCGATCGCGCCTTCGCCGACAGCGTCAACGTGCATCAGCGCGCCGACGTGCCCTATGGCATGTTCCTGTCGGGCGGCATCGATTCCTCGGCCGTGCTGGCGATGATGGCGCGGCTCAACGAGCGCCCGGTCAAGGCCTTCACCATCGGCTTCTCGCACACCGCGGCCGCCGACGAACGCCAGGCCGCGCGCAAGGTGGCGGGCGCGCTCGGCGCCGAACATGTCGAGGTCGAGTTCCGCGAGGCCGATTTCTGGCAGTTGCTGCCCGAGATCGCGCGCGCGATGGATGACCCGGCGGCGGATTACGCCGTGCTGCCCACATACAAGCTGGCCGCGACCGCGCGCGAGGCGGGGCTGAAGGTGATCCTCAGCGGCGAAGGCGGCGACGAGCTGTTCGCCGGCTATGGCCGCTACCGTTCGCTGATGCGGCCGTGGTGGCGCGGCGGCAAGCTTTTGCGCGGCAAGGGCAATCTCGACAAGCTCGGCATTCTGCGCGTCGAACTGGCGGATTGGCGCGACGGCATCACCGCCGCCGAGGTCGGCGCCGGCCTGCCGGGCCGCTCGCGGCTCCAGGTGGCGCAGGCGACCGATTGCGCCGATTGGCTGCCCAACGATCTGCTGACCAAGCTCGACCGCTGCCTGATGGCGCACGGCGTCGAGGGCCGCACGCCGTTTCTCGATCCGGCGGTGGCGCGCGCCGTATTCCGCCTGCCCGACGAGTTGAAGGTGCGCAAGCGGCTGGGCAAGTGGCTGTTGCGCCGCTGGGTCGAACAGCACGTGCCCGAGGCCCGGCCGATGGCGAAAAAGCGCGGCTTCACCGTGCCGGTGGGCGAATGGATCGCGCGCCGGGGTGAACAGCTTGGGCCGCTGGTGGCGGCGCAGCCGGGCATCGGCGAGTTTTGCGTGCCCGGCGCGGTCGAGAAGCTGTTCCTCGACGCCGGGAAGAAACGCGCCGGATTCGCCTGTTGGACGCTGCTGTTCTACGCGTTGTGGCACCGCCACCATATCGCCCGCCGTCCGGAAGAGGGCGACGTGTTCGCGACGCTGGCGGCGCATGGCTGACGGCTGCTAAAATCGGGAAAATTTTGGGAGATACGCCATGTCCAGCGTCAAGGTGCATGATTTCCTGTGGGGGCGGCTGCGTTCGCCCGATCTCGACCAGGCCGAGGAATTTCTGACCGATTTCGGCTTGGTCCGCGCCGCGCGCACCAAGGACAAGCTCTTCATGCGCGGCACCGATCCGGTGCACCACATTCACATCACCGAGCTGGGGCCCTCGAAATTCGTGGGCTTCGGCTATACGGTGGCGAGCGAGGACGATCTGAAAAAAGCCGCCCGGGCGCCCGGCGCCTCGGGCATCGAGAACCTCGACGAGCCCGGCGGCGGCAAGCGCGTGCGCCTGACCGATCCGCAGGGCTACCAGATCGAGATCGTCCATGGCCTGGAAAACGTGGCGAAACTGCCGGTGCACGAGAACGTCATCAACTGGGGCGAGGAGAAGAGGCGCCGTGCCGGCGTATTCTGCCGCGTGCCCAAGACCGCGGCGCAGGTGAAGCGTATCGGCCACGGCGTGATAATGTCGACCGACATCGCCGCCACGCTCAAATGGTATCGCGAGACGCTGGGCATGCTGCAATCCGACGACGTCTATGCCGGCGACAAGAGCAACGTCATCGGCTCGTTCAACCGGCTCGACCGCGGCGACGATTACGTCGACCACCACGCCTTCTTCTG